>JBJOPG010000042.1:0-32567 GCA_046050865.1 Cyanobacteriota bacterium | reverse complement strand
GCAGGTATTGGGACAATCAGAATGATAGTGACGAGCCATCCACATCTTATGGGCGCCGACATCACAAATCACCACATCTTCAGGAGCCATCACCTGACGCAGATCATAGATAATTTTCTGAGGCTTGATGGGAAAACCATCATCATTGGCGTATTGTTGGTAGTCTGCTTTAATTAGACTTCTTAGCTCACTAACCCCTGAAGGGGTTGCTTGACTGGTGCGATCGCAACGCTTCACAATCTCCTTGAGAGAATCGGTAATATCACCACACACTTCTGCTTGGGGAATATAGCTACTATCGATCTCCGACCTACTCTCGTCAATGTGAATAATCGGCTTATCTCCGTCAGGATTCCATTTTTTAGGGGAATATTCAATCAAATCATAACCTACTGCAATTACCAAATCCGCTTCATCAAAGGCACAACTAATTAAATCTCGCTGCTGTAAACCAATTGTCCAAAGAGACAAGGGATGAGTATAGGGAATTGCACCTTTTCCCATAAAAGTATTTGCCACAGGAATCCCCAACTGCGTCGCCAATTCCGTCAAAGCTTCGCTAGCACAACCACGAATCACCCCATTTCCCGCCAAAATCACGGGATTTTTCGCTTTCGAGATCGCCGCCGCTGCGGCATTCAAACTACGAGTGGAGGCGTAGGTTTTCTCCCGATTGTCCCTGCTCAAAGGCTTAGTCTCCAGGGGCATAGCAGCAATATTTTCCGGCAGATCAATATGCACTGCTCCAGGTTTTTCAGCTTGAGCTACCTTGAAGGCTTTGCGAACAACTTCAGCGGTATTATCTGGGCGCACAATCTGGGCATTCCATTTTGTGATGGGGGCGAACATGGCTACTAGATCGAGGTACTGATGGGATTCAATATGCATCCGATTCGTACCTACCTGACCTGTAATCGCTACCAGCGGTGCGCCATCAAGATTAGCATCCGCAACCCCTGTCATTAAATTAGTTGCTCCTGGCCCTAGGGTGGATAGGCAGACTCCTGCTTTTCCTGTCAAACGACCATAAACATCCGCCATAAAAGCAGCACCCTGTTCGTGGCGAGTGGTAATAAATTGGATTGAGGAATCTCTTAAAGCCTCCAGGACGTGTAAATTCTCTTCCCCTGGTAGACCAAAGACGTATTCTACCCCTTCATTTTCTAGACACTTGACCAAAATATCCGCCACATTAGACTCGCCCATTATCTGAATTACCCCGTTGATCGATGATTGAGTTCGCTATTAGTCTAATTTAAGTCTAATGTAAGTCAAAATCCATAGCCATATTTACCATTTTTATAGATATTAGGAGTTTGAGAGCGATCGCCAAATTTAATAAACTCGATTTGTCAATAACTAGCTTAGCGATCACAAAACTCTTACATGTCAGTCTATACAGACTATACAAAGACACGCGTTTATTTACTATGTTTGTTAGTATATTGTAGTGCTTCTGGTTTCCATGCTGGAGTAGCAAAAATACTTTTAATCACTTCATTAAAATTTGCAGATTTTTTAATGTGATGCAGAATATTGAAATAATCAACAAAATTAATTGTAATAGGATTATAAGTATTGATATTTTCTGTCAAGCCATAGACAACCTTCTCTTCTTCTGGCTGATAAGTGCCAAATAATTTATCCCAAATCATTAATACTGCACCGTAATTTTTATCAATATATTGAGAATTTGAACCGTGATGAACGCGGTGATTGCTAGGAGTATTGAGAAAGGAATCAAGTATACCTAATTTTCCTATTCTTTCCGTATGAATCCAGATTTGATAAATCAAAATAAATCCACTGGCAAATATAGTTTGAGTAGGATTAAATCCCATTAAGATCATTGGTATGAAAAAGAGGGGATAAAAGAAAATTGTATCTAACCAAGATAATCGAAACTGGAGAGAAAGATCATAATCCGTAGAACTGTGATGGGTGCTATGGAGTCCCCAGAGTACTTTAATTCTATGTTCGCTACGGTGCATCCAATAGTAAATAAAATCAGCAACTAAAATTGAACCAATAATTGTCCACCAATTGACTTCAATTTTGATAATACTAAATTGAGATAGAAAGACAATGAGGCGATCGCTAATGTAAAGGAATGGGACATAGTAAGTTAAATTTACGATCCAATCAATCGAATAATTAGAAAGTGTCTGCCAATAGTTACGCTTTTTTTTGGTTAGCAGGTCAAAAAAAATTTCTGCAATAGTAAAAATGAGCATCCCTTGTGCGTAGATACCTATCCAATTTTCTAGTAAATTAATTTGTGAAAATGCTTGACTATATAGTTCATCCATAACTGTCTTGAATTATTGATTAGATGTTTTTTTGATTTCTCCTACAAATTTATGCTTTTACTCTTAATTACTCAATGAGTCGCATTTCCTAAATTAATCTGGGACTTTAGTCCTAACTAAATTAACCAGCAAATTTATACTTGTTGGCACTTTCTGTCACCTAGAGAGAAAGAATAAAGTTATTAAATTTAAGCTCATTTAGTGCGATCGCTGATTTGGCAGGTTGTATAAAACAAAGCGAAACTCAACAAAAATCTTTCAAGGTACCACTATGGAACAGTTCTCGAAAAATCTGGGGATTAGCGATCGCCTGAAGATTTTGCAGGGAATTAGCTGACGAAAACTACGCCAAAACAAAAATTGTTAGTTTTAGACCATTTTGTAAAATAATTTACTAATATTACTGATAAGGTAATTTACTCAATAAATTGGCGTTACTAATCATGATTGTAGTGATGAAAGTCGGTTCTCCTGAGGCAGAAATTCAGAGAATATCAGAGGAATTACAGGATTGGGGACTAACTCCAGAGAAAATTGTTGGCAAACATAAAATTGTGATGGGATTAGTCGGCGACACAGCATCTTTAGATCCTCTTCAGATCAAAGAAATGAGTCCTTGGATCGAAAACGTCTTACGAGTTGAAAAGCCTTATAAAAAGACTAGTTTGGAATATCGTAATGGGGAATACAGCAAAGTAGTTGTGCCCACCCCCAGGGGAAAGGTTGTCTTTGGTCTTAATCATCCTGTGGTGGTGATTGCAGGACCTTGTTCCGTGGAAAACGAAGCCATGATAATTGAAACGGCAAAAGCGGTTAAGTCTGCTGGAGCGAGCTTTCTGCGGGGCGGAGCATATAAGCCTCGGACTTCTCCCTATTCCTTCCAAGGTCATGGAGAAAGTGCTTTGGAATTATTGGCGGCGGCTCGGGAAGCTAGTGGTCTGGGTATTATTACTGAAGTAATGGATACTGTGGATGTAGACAAAGTGTCGGAGTTTGCTGATATTGTGCAAGTTGGCGCCAGAAACATGCAGAATTTTCCGCTCTTAAAAAAAGTCGGCGCTCAGGATAAACCAGTGTTTCTTAAGCGAGGAATGTCCGCCACCATCGATGATCTATTGATGGCAGCAGAATATATTTTGGCGGCGGGGAACTCCCAGGTGATTTTATGTGAGCGGGGAATTCGTACTTTTGATAGCCAATATGTCCGCAACACTCTAGATTTAGCTGTGATACCAGTCTTACGCTCCCTAACTCATTTGCCGATCGCCATCGATCCAAGTCATGGTGTTGGAGTTGCCCAATTTGTTTCTCCCATGGCAAAAGCAGCGATCGCCGCTGGGACGGATGCACTGATGATTGAAGTTCACCCCAATCCCGCCAAGGCTCTATCCGACGGACCCCAATCTCAAACCTTTGAAGGTTTCAGTAACTTGATGCAAGAACTAAGTGTCATTGGGCAAGCTGTTGGTCGCTGGTCTGAATCTCCTGTAGCAGCGAGCTAACCGCTAATATAGAATACCGCTAATAAAGAAAATGGATAGTATCAAAGAATTACACGATCGCGACTTCAATCTTTGGGTCGAAGAAACCAAAAAAGCGATTCTCAACCGAGACTTTGAGCATATGGACTGGGATAATTTGCTTGATGAAATTGACGACATGGGAAAGTCGGAAAAGCGATCGCTGGAAAGTTATTTGCAGAGACTAATCGAGCATATCCTTAAACTCAGCTACTGGGAGTCAGAGAAGGAGCGAAATTTTAGACACTGGCAGTCCGAAGTAATAAACTTTCGGAACTTAATCAAAAGGCTGCTCAAGCGAAACCCCAGTTTTAATCGATATATGGAAGATGTATATCAGGAACTATTCCAGGATGCGATCGCACTTTTAGAAGTCGAATTTGAGATTCCCCAAGACAGCTTTGTTGAGTTAAAACTCATGATGACAGATGGTTATTTTGGGCTAAAAAAATGATAAAAAAAATAGACAGACATAATAGCAGTGTGCAAATGCTATAGACTAAATGCTAATTACTGTGGTTTGTTTTCCACCACAGGGATTATGACAGGAGATTATGAAAGATACACCGAATGATGTCCAAGATAGTGATACCAAAATAGACTCCTCCTTGGCGGAAACAGAGGAAAAAACTACACCATTACGCTGTTTTATTGCCTCTTGCATTTCTGGGGCGATCGCTTTTTTCGCCTACTCGTTATTTACTTCGATCGTTAATACCTATGCTACAAAGGTAATCACTTCAACCAACCCCATTGTGATTAATCTTACTTCTGCGGTTAGAACCATGGTTATGGGAGTTGTAGCGATGGCGACTGGGGTTTTTGGAATGGTGGCGATCGGCTTATTTTTATTGGGGATTCAAGTAGCGGTGCAAAATCTCAAAAAAGCTTGAAGTTCGCTAATTGAATTGGGGTACAAATATACCCCGTTGTCCCCGCAGCTATCCTTCCGCTAAGTGTATTTGAGTAAGTATCTAAATCAAGCGGTGTACTCGGAGTACACTTAGAGTACATAATCTCTGAAAGTACGGAGAGGGTGGGATTTGAACCCACGAAAACTTTCGTTTTACTCGATTTCAAGTCGAGCGCGTTCGACCACTCTGCCACCTCTCCTAATTTACGGCTTAATTATCATAACAGAGAATAATCTCTACTGGATACTAATAGAGACCAAATGAGTTTTCTCGCTTGCCGTAATAAATTGTTAATTAAAGATGCAAATATTTAGCTTCTGCTTCTAATTGCTTCACTAATTTATCATTCCCCTTAGCTCTAGCCGCTTCTAACCGTGCGTTTAAACTACGACGCATGCTTTCTCGATGACTGTTAGTGGTATTTTGAAAGATACTTTGCTGATTGTTGTTCATGATGGACTTTTTATTCTAAAAAAATAGTGTAGGCAGAGTGAACATATAAGATAACACTTTCATCATGAAAAGAAATACTCATGAGTCAAAGTTCATAGAATCTTAATAGAATGAAGTTTGCTGATGAAGTTATCCTCAACGAACAGTTAATAAATTTATGATTGCTCTTTTAGATCGAGAACCCCAAACTTATCAAGGACAATTTGGTGAATACACCATTACGAAACGCGATCGCCTAGAGGTAATTATTTACCGTGGGGGATTAATTGTCGCTGCTATCAGTTTTGCGATCGCCAGTAATCTGTTTTTTGCCCAAGGACAAGCTGCTTTACCCTCAATTACGCTTTTGTTCGCCATTTTTTCCTTGGGTTTGGGAGTGAGCCTATATTTTATTCATATCTATTTAAAGCCATTGCATCGGGCTTTACAGGCATTTTGGCTCATAGGAACAGTGGCGACTATAGTGATCTCCTTGTCTCATAGCGAACCATTAGCCTTATATATTTACCGCCATCCTCTAACTTTGTTCGGCACAGGTTTTACCTTTGCTGCCTTGACAGGAATTTATTTTAAAGAAGCTTTTTGTTTTAATCGCTTGGAAACTAAAATTTTGACTCTCATCGTCCCTCTGTTGCTCTTGGGACACATGGCGGGAATTTTGCCCCTAGAAGCAGAACAAGCTTTACTAGGAGCATGGTCAATCGGTTTTAGCATCTTTGCTATTAGAAAAATGACTCAAGAAATCGACCCTGATATTGGCGATAAATCTGTTTTTGTCTATCTCAAAGAGCGAGAAAAGCAAGAAAAGCCTGTAATTGAGAGTAATTGAGAAGATTGCGCTCTATCTGGAGGAAGCTAGAAGCTAGAAGCTAATTAACACCAAACCTATCAAATACTAATTATTGCTTGCCACTTCCTCGTGGGGAGTCAAAAATAATTCCCGCTCTGCCATTCTTCGTTTTGTCAAACCAGGAAATACGACTAAGTTGCCGCCACTATTTGCCTTGTTCCAACGCAGAAATTCCTGGGCTGCTCCCAGGTAATCTCCCCCGTTCAGCTTTTTAATTAAAGTGCTATTTTTAACCACCACAGCACCTGCATTGTAGACCAGTGAAGTTAACGCCCCTAACTGGTATGGATTCAAATCCACTTTCACATGAGCTTGGACTAACTGTTGAATTTGCGATAGCTCTTGCTCTAGAGCAATATCCGCTTGTTCCTGACTAATAGACTGTCCTAGTTTTACGGTTGTACCGTTAACTCTTGTTTGACCATAACCAATTACGGGTAGTCCGCTAGAGTCAATATAAGCAGAGGAACGAAATCCTTCAAATTTTTTGATCAAACTACTGGTGGAGGGAAGGATCGGCAAACTAGATAAAATCAAATTTTCTTGAGGTAAAAAATTTAACTTAGAGTTCACTTTTGACTCTGCCCGATCTAATGCAGACTTATGGGGTTGATTAATCAAAACTGCACTAGCAGCATGAGATTTATAATTATTTAAAGCAAAATCAAGGATTATGCATAAAATAGACAAACTGTGCCAATAATATTTAAAATTAGCTGATTTTAAACGCATTTCTAATGAATCGAAGTATAACTTACCAGGTAAATATACTTGCAAGTCAGTAAATATACGGAAAAGAGCATAATCAGCTTTACTACGGCAATCTTATGGAGTATCACCAAAATAAAAAAGGGGAAAGCTCACAACTTACGTTAACTAGCACCTTGGATTAGTAGTGGAATCTATGAGATCTAGATGTCGTTGTGATCTGACGAAAGATGTAGATCTATAAACAAAGCGATCGAAATCATTTCTCTTCAATATGATTTAGGTAATGATTTTAAAATATAGCCTTCAAAGAACGAATCATAAATTTGATTTTTCTATTACTGAGACATTTTTAAAACATTATTTGATATGGTGCTATCTAAATTACGGACTTTATTTTCTCCCGAAACTACTTATAATCCTCAGCTAGATCGAGCTAGGGCAAGACATCACAACTTGCCTAAAACTGAGAATGATAAATTTTATTGTTTGGCTCACCAAAACTACCGTCAGGCCTGTAAAACTGCTCAAGAAAGATATGCTAATTTAGCCAAAACTCTACGGGCAGTAGTCAAGGAGCATTATGCTTCCGCAGAACAAAATAAAATTAACGCTATTATCATTTCCGTGATCGATATTTTGGCAAGCAAAGCGAGTATCTTCCCTGATATGGATCACGAAGATGTCTGGTACACCGATCATTATGATTTGATTGAATTGGCAAGAAATATGGGAGTGGGAGATGAGACTTTGCCCCATTGGGAACAAGAGTCTAACCTCTATAATCGCTATTTAGAACTTCGTGGTTCCGATTTAGTGCAAATTTTGCTTGAGGTTTCGGAAGAAGCTTTGATTGATGGCTATCAATCCGGGGCTGATGTGCATAAATGGTTCAGCTACGTGGCGAGAGAAGCCCTTAAGTCTCGTAAAAGATTGTCTCGCTATCGTCGCAAACAAAGCGAATCACTTTTTCTTTCCTGTAGAGGTTCCAGTATTGGAGACTGGGAGCAAAATTAAGATGGCTGTTTTGGTTGTTTTTTCCTTCAATCACAGTTTTGCCCCTGAAAAAGAAAGCGTCACCTGCAAATATTACTTGAATATCTGTAGGTAACGCTCAAAAGATGAATCCATAATTCGGTTGTCTCAAGCTATGACTTATGACTATCGAACTTATTTACGACTAGAAATTACAGGTGCCGGAGTTGAACTGGAAGAGTTAGTGGTACTAATGGAGCTAGAACGTTTTCTTCTTCTGGCTGTTCTATTTTTCTCTGGTTGTTTTTCAGGTATTTGCATCATAAATACGACTAAGGGTCGGCTTTTTAATTCTCGCTTCAATAAACGCTGCAAACCCCCTTCAATTTCTAAACGGATTCCCGTCCAGTCAACTTCAGTTTCACCGTCTTTAGTTTCACAAAAATCTTCCCAGCGATCGCTTAAAATTCTTTCGACAGTACGATTAACTAACTGTTGCAGTAGAGACTGTTCGATGGAAGTGACTACCCCCCGCAGATGTAGGGCTGGGGAAGCAACGAGTTGTCCCGACCAGTCGATCGCTGCCGCGACGGTAATTACACCGTCTTCCGCCAGTTGTTGTCTTTCTTTCATGACATTATCTTGAACGATACCTGCGCGGTCTACTAGTTCAATTCCCGCTTGGACTTCTCCCGTAACACCAATACTATCTTCGGTCAGTTCAATGATGTTGCCGTTTTTGATGATCACAATATTCTCTTTGGGAATGCCCATGGCTTGAGCCATGCCAGAGTGTTCCACCAACATCCGGTGTTCGCCGTGAACGGGAATAAAGAACTTGGGTCTGGTTAAATTGAGCATGAGCTTATGGTCTTCCCTCGCCCCATGACCTGAAACATGGATTCCTTCTTTACGACCATAGACTACTTTTGCTCCCTGCATCATGAGGCGATCAATGGTGTTGACTACGCCGATGGTGTTACCAGGAATTGGGTTGGCGGAAAAGATGATGGTGTCTCCTTCCCGTACTCTAATCTGTCGATGCTCTCCTTTAGAAATACGAGTCATCGCGGCTAATTCCTCTCCCTGAGAACCAGTACAGAGAATCAAAACTTTGCTATCTGGTAAACGATTTACTGAACGTAAGGGTTCAAAAATATCATCTCGACACTGGATATATCCTAGTTTCCTCGCATGGGCAATCACGTTGAGCATCGAACGTCCCACCACGGCAACCTTGCGACCATGCTTACGAGCCAAGTCTAAGACCATATTGACTCGATGTACTGAGGAAGAGAAGGTCGTTACCATGATCCGTCCCTCTGCTCCACCAAAAATGCGGTCTAGGTTGGGATATACAGATCTTTCTGAAGGAGTATGCCCTGGCACTTCCGCGTTAGTGGAATCGCTCAACAGGCACAAAACACCTTTTTCTCCATGTTCTGCCAACTTCTGGAGGTCAAAATGTTCCCCATCTACGGGGGTGTGGTCAATTTTGAAATCCCCTGTGTGAACAATGGTGCCAATCGGGGTGTGGATCGCCACGGTAAAGCTATCAGCGATGGAATGGGTATTGCGGATAAATTCAGCCTGGAAGTAGCTGCCAATCTGCACAATATCTCTGGGAAGGACATTCTTTAACTTAGTGCGATCGCTAACTCCCGCTTCTTCTAGTTTATCGCTCAATAACGACATTGCTAGCCGAGGCCCATATATGACGGGGATATCAAATTGTTTGAGGTGATAGGCAATACCTCCAATATGGTCTTCATGACCATGGGTCACAATCATCCCTTTAATCCGATGGGAATTTTCTCTTAAATAGGTCATATCGGGCAACACGATATTAATGCCGTGCATCTGATCTGAAGGAAAGCCTAATCCTGCATCCAACAGAACTATTTCATCTTCATATTCAAAAACACAGGTATTCTTGCCTATTTCATGTAGACCGCCCAAGGGAATTATTTTGACTGTTGACTTCTTACTTTTTTTTACGATTTTACTCATGTGGTTTATTGCTATGTGGTTATTCGCGCTTTTTTATTTACTCAATAAAAACTGTAAATTAGTCTTAGAATTTCTGTTGAAGAGAGTTTTCTAAGAACTGAAAAATCACTTGAAAAAATACTGAGGACAATTGGCTTCTTTCATTGACTAACTGTTAACTTTTAACTGCTAGCTCTTAATGCATAACTATGCCAAGCTACTAATTTCCCTCAGAGTGAAAGATTTTCTGTAAGGACTTTATGGGGATTAAAGAATCCCATTCGTTAGTTACTGATGATGATGTTCAATCCTTGGTGCTGTTGTGGTCTCAAATTTTAGCTCAAATTTACTCGAATGGTTCAGTAACAAATAATCAAACTAAATTAAGTTCAAATCTTGCAAAACTAACTTTAGTTTTTCTAATAAATCTAATTGTAGCTCACATAATGGAGTTCGCAACTTACCTACTTGCCATCCCTGCAACTGTAAAGCTGTTTTGACAGGAATTGGGTTAGTAGTCATAAACAACGCTTGAAACAGGGGAAATAACTGTAATTGAATTTTGGTCGCCTGTTGATTATCT
The DNA here is from genome assembly GCA_046050865.1 of Cyanobacteriota bacterium. Lineage (GTDB taxonomy): Bacteria > Cyanobacteriota > Cyanobacteriia > Cyanobacteriales > Xenococcaceae > Waterburya. The sequence continues at coordinate 22,266 of JBJOPG010000042.1, read as the reverse complement.
CCATTATTAAAAGCAGTGATCATTGACTGCATTTGTTTACCAACTAAATGAGAAGCAACGCTAACTACCCCAGAACTACCAAGGGTCATCATTGGTAAGGTTAAAGCATCCTCTCCTGAATAGAGTGCAAAATTAGCAGGGGTTAAGGATTTAATTTTACAAGCCTGTTCCAGATTACCACTAGCTTCCTTAATCGCCACTATATTGTCAATTTGCGCTAGGTTGGCAACGGTTTCGGCTTCGAGGTTGCAACTGGTTCTGCCTGGAACATTGTAAAGCATCATCGGTAGTTCGGGGCAAGCTTCGGCGATCGCTTTAAAATGTTCGTAGAGTCCCGCTTGGGGTGGTTTGTTGTAGTACGGTACCACCTGCAAGGAACCATCCAGGTTAAGTTTTGCTGCCTTGACTGTCGCTGCGATCGCTTCGCTGGTGGAATTAGAACCAGTTCCAGCGATTATTTTGGCGCGATCGCCTACCGCCTGTTTGATCACTTTAAATAACTCAAACTCTTCAGACCAACTTAAAGTAGGCGATTCTCCTGTTGTCCCACAGACTACTAAGCCGTCACTGCCGTTATCTACCAAATTTACCGCCAATTTAGCCGCTACTTCATAGTTGACGCTGCTGCCATCTTCAGCAAACGGTGTCACCATTGCTGTTATTACCCTACCAAACGGTTCTTCACGCATCTATCTGACTCATTGTGTATGCTTAAAATATCTGTAAATATCTGTAAATATCTGTACCTATCCCAAAGCACCAGATTGATTAGGCGCTCACTGCGGAATTGGGGACTGTTAATAAATTCTTGTGCAATAATAGCTCGGCAATTTGGATTGCATTCAAGGCTGCCCCTTTGCGAATTTGATCGCCACAAAGCCACAGTTCCAAACCGCGATCGCAAGAAATATCCTGTCGAATTCTACCAACTAATACTGGATCTTGTCCTGTGGCATCTATCGGCATCGGAAAATAATTACTCTGCCAATCTTCCACTAGTTTAACTCCAGGGGCGGCGGCGATTAACTCCCGAGCCTGATGCACAGCAAACGGTTGAGCAAACTCTAGATTAACAGCTTCAGAATGGGCTCGCAATACTGGTACGCGAACACAGGTAGCAGTGATGGCAATATCAGGATCGCCAAATATTTTTCTGGTTTCGTGAACCATTTTCAGCTCTTCCTCGCAATATCCGTTCTCGTTGAGGGGAGAATTATGAGGAAATAAATTAAAAGCTATGGGATAGGGTAAAACTTCTGCTTGCGGCTGTTTCCCGTTTAAAATATCTTGAGCCTGAACCATCGCCTCTGTCATTGCTCTGGCTCCTGCCCCAGAAGCAGATTGATAGGTCGCCACCACAATGCGTTTAATCCTTTGTACCCGATGTAAAGGATAAATTGCCACCCCTAGCAAAATCGTCGTGCAGTTAGGATTCGCAATAATTCCTTGATGGGTAGCCGCCGTCTCTGGATTAATCTCGGGCACGATGAGAGGAACTCTCTCATCCATTCTAAAGGCGCTGGAATTATCAATGACAACCGCTCTCGCCGCCACTGCCTTATGGGCCCACTCCTTAGAAGTAGAACCTCCTGCTGATGCTAAAACTAGGTCAATATCCTTAAAAGAATTATCCTCAACTGCCTCAACGATTAGCTCTTGACCATTAAAGACGATTTTGCTCCCCGCAGAACGAGGGGATGCCAAGAGTTTTAAATTTTCCACGGGAAACCGACGCTCGGCAAGTAATCCTAATAGCTCCTGCCCTACTGCTCCAGTGGCTCCTAAAATAGCTACATTAACTTTTTTAGACAATTATGCTGACCTCCTTCAAATCCATCAAACTAGTGATTTTTGACAATTAATTCTGATTTATCCTGGGTAACCTTTCTAAAAATTATTTTATGAATTAAAGATCTAAACATTATGTAACTCTAAAATTTAGCTTTACTTTTTAGCTTCAATTTCAGTGATCAAATTGTCTTCTAACTGCCCCTTTGAACCTGACCAGAAAACCAACCTTGTAATTCGCTTTAATTTGCTACCCAATATTTTAAAGATGTAGCTCCCTCAATAGATATATTATTATGACTATTGGTTCATGGAGAAAAACTGAACAAAATTGACCTGATTAGTTACATTTTGATACGCACCCTAGGATTGCGGCAGTAATTAAATTTAGGTATATCGCCAGTTTTAACTTTAGCTTAAGTTCATCCCCTCCTCGATCCACCATAAAATTAACCCAGTAGTTTTGAGATATTAGCATCGATGAAAGTAACCCAGGAGAGACTCCCCGAAAGTCAAGTTGGTTTAAATATAGAAGTTGCCCCAGAAGCGTCTCGGAGTGCCTACGAAAAAATGGTGCAAAACCTTTCTCGTTCCAGCAATATTCCTGGGTTTCGTAAAGGAAAAGTACCCCGTCGTATTCTTTTACAGAGAATCGGCAACGATCGCATTAAGGCAGCAGCCCTGGAAGAGTTAATTCAAAAATCTTTACAAGATGCTATTGAACAGGAATCTATTAAAGCTCTTGGTCAACCCAATTTACGTTCCAATTTTGATGAGCTGTTAGGACAATATAATCCCGGAGATGCCATTACTTTTTCCATTGCGGTAGACGTACCTCCCAGCATCGAATTAGCTGACTATAATCAGCTCAGTGTCAAAGCAGAGGAAATCGTCTATCAACCAGAAAAAGTCGATGACTTTATTAACCAGCGCCGAGAACAAAAAGCAAATCTTGTCCTCGTAGAAGAAAGAGCGGCTCAGATGGGGGACGTGGCTTTCGTTGATTTTAAAGGAGTTCTCCCCGAAGAAGAAAATAAGGAAATTGACGGGGGCAGTGCCACTAATTTTCAGGTGGAAATCGCTGAAGGTAAGTTAATTCCTGGGATGGTAGAAGGCATTGTGGGTATGAAGCCCGAAGAAACCAAGGATGTGTCGGTTACCTTCCCCGAAGACTATCCCCAAGAAGATCTAGCGGGTAAGCCAGCTGTCTTTAGTATTACCTTGAATGAATTAAAAACTAAAGAACTTCCTGAACTAGATGATGATTTTGCCCAAAATGTCAGCGATGATGAGTTTGACACCTTCGCGGCTTATAAAGAATCGATCGTCAAGCAGTTTCAAGAACAGGCAGAAAATCAAACCAACAGTAACATCAATGAGGCGATCGCCGATGCCTTGATGGCACAAAATAAAATTGATTTGCCCGAATCTTTGGTGCAGGAAGAAATTACCAGTGTCCTAACCAGAACCTTGATGCAAATGCAACAGATGGGTTTGGATGTAAGACAGTTGTTTAACTCTGATAATGTGCCCATGTTGCGGGACAATGCTCGTCCTGAAGCCTTATCAAATCTGCAAAAGTCCCTCATTCTCGAAGAAATAGCCACAAAAGAAGGATTAGCCCCCGATCAGGCAGCTATCAATGCCAAAATTGCCGAAATTAGACCACAACTAGCAGGACAAGAAATAGACGAAGATCGTCTCCTGGAAATGGTCACTAGTGACTTACTGACAGAGAACACTTATAAGTTTTTGCGGGAGAAAGCTCAGGTAGAGCTAGTTCCTGAAGGTTCTCTCAAACAAGAAGCAGAAGCAGAAGCTGCTACCGAAGCAGAAGGAGAAACTGTGGAAGTAGAAGTCGTTACTGATTCTGAGTAACCATCAATGTCTGGATGAAAATGAGTTAGATTGCTAGTGAAGCAATAAAAAACAGATACTGATGAGCGACAATACAAATTGAGCTTGAATAGTCTAAATTTTCTTCATTAGCAGTCTCGGTGGGCGATCTCTACTATTCATCTGTATTAGTTGAGTCATAATAAATAGAAGGCTGTCTGCAATTAACTCTAATTTTTTCAAAGTAATTCTGGCAAGTAATTTTGGAGATTGACTTGAGGAAAAATAGTTAACAGAGTTAACAGCCCATTTGATCTAAAAAATCGTGACCAGTTATCCAAATTATAGTGACAAACTTTTGGCAAAAACCTATGCTAGAATCGCATTCTCCCTATAGCTTTCTCGTTAGTAAAAATCTGCCACAAGTAAGCTCCATACTTACAGAAGGTAATGTCATCCCGATGGTAGTAGAACAATCAGGGGTGGGAGAACGCGCCTTTGATATCTATTCTCGTCTATTGAGAGAGCGAATTATCTTTTTGGGGACACCAATCGACGATAAGGTGGCTGATTCCGTAGTTGCTCAGTTACTATATCTCGAAGCTGAAGATCCTGAAAAAGATATTCAAATTTACATCAACTCTCCTGGTGGGTCAGTCTACTCGGGGTTGGCAATGTATGACACCATGCAGCAAATTCAACCAGATGTGGTGACAATTTGCTATGGTATTGCTGCCAGTATGGGTGCTTTCTTATTATCTGGCGGTACCAAAGGAAAACGTATGGCTTTGCCTAGCTCGCGGATCATGATTCATCAGCCTTTAGGTGGCGCTCAGGGACAGGCAACTGATATTGAAATTCAGGCGAAAGAAATTCTCTATATTAAGCAAAGACTTAATGAACTGATCGCAGGACATACCGGTCAACCCTTTGATAAGATAGCTGCCGATACAGAAAGAGATTTCTATATGTCTTCCGAAGACGCCGTGCAATACGGCTTAATCGATAAAGTAATTACTAAATCGTCAACGACCCTCACCCCTACTACCTAAAAAGCTATATCTAGTCAGAGGTCTATATGTCTAAATACGACTCCCATCTAAAATGTTCGTTTTGCGGAAAATCTCAAGAGCAGGTCAGGAAATTAATTGCTGGGCCTGGAGTATATATATGTGACGAATGTGTTGAACTGTGTAACGAGATTCTAGATGAGGAGTTGATTGAGGATGGAGCCATAGTCCCATCTCCTGCGGTATCTTCTGAAGCCAAGGCACCGAAGAAACGGAAATCTAGAGCAGGGGGCATTGCCTTCGGCGATATTCCCAAGCCCATCGAAATTAAGAAGTGTTTGGATGAACATGTCATTGGTCAGGAAGAAGCCAAAAAAGTTCTTTCCGTGGGGGTTTATAACCACTATAAAAGGCTGAGTATTGCTAATAAAGCTAAAGATGCCGAAGATCCTGTCGAACTACAAAAATCCAACGTGCTGCTCATTGGCCCTACGGGCTGTGGGAAGACTCTACTAGCACAAACTCTGGCAAAGGTCTTACAAGTTCCTTTTGCCGTAGCGGATGCCACCACTCTCACGGAAGCAGGATATGTGGGGGAAGACGTAGAAAATATTTTGTTGAGACTCTTGCAGGTAGCAGACTTAGATGTGGAAGAAGCGCAACGGGGCATCATCTACATCGACGAGATTGATAAGATTGCCCGTAAAAGCGAAAATGCCTCCATTACCCGCGACGTTTCAGGAGAAGGGGTACAACAGGCACTATTAAAAATGCTGGAAGGAACAGTGGCGAATGTCCCTCCCCAAGGAGGTCGCAAACATCCCTACCAAGACTGTATCCAGATCGATACGAAGAATATTTTATTCATCTGCGGCGGAGCATTTGTGGGTCTAGATAAGGTGGTAGAACGTCGTCTAGGGAAAAAGTCGATTGGTTTTATTCAAAAAGGAGAAAAATCTGGACTGAAAGAAAAGCGGACAGCCGATGTTCTGCAAAAATTAGAGCTAGATGATTTAGTTAAATTTGGCATGATTCCTGAGTTTGTGGGTAGAATTCCCGTTACCGCAGCTTTAGAACCTCTGGATGAACCAACCCTAGTGCAGATCCTCACCCAACCCCGCAACGCCATTGTCAAGCAGTATCAAAAGCTGTTAAGAATGGACAACATTGAGCTGGAATTCACTGAAGGTGCCATTAAAGCCTTAGCCAAGGAAGCTTTTCGCCGCAAGACGGGAGCCAGAGCCTTAAGAGGCATTGTGGAGGAATTGATGCTAGAAGTGATGTATGAGGTTCCTTCCCGCGAGGATGTTTATCAATGTACCATCACGGAAGATATGGTTGAGAAGCGCTCTACTGCTGAATTGATTGTTCATCCTGCTTCCTATCAAAAACCAGAATCTGCTTAGTTTTTATTCAGCTGGTAATATTTAGCTGGTACTTAAGGTTACCGCCAATTTATCAGCAATACCGGCAATCCATTGTTCATCTTTTTTGGTATAGCTACGAGGGGCATTGGCGCCTAAGATTAAGACTCCTTGCTGACCAATGGGCTGACAGATTACCCCTTGAGTGTTTTCTGGCAAATAATCAAACTCGACTTTACCAGGATAAAGATTAAGGTTGACCAAATACACAGGCTTAGTTTTAGCTATAACTCTTTCGAGGATGGCTCCAGGGGTTACTTGAGGATTTTTACCCAAGACTCCCCGACGCAAAAGAGTCTTGCCATCATAATAGACCACAAGCGATCGCGTGACGGTATTAGTGAGCAATAAATGAGAAGCCCAAGCCAACTCGGTTTTCGCCGATTCAGCTAGCTCAAAATCTAGTTCTAAACCCGACTCACCAATTAGATCTACTGTATCGGGAGTCCGCGCCTGAATCTGTTGCCAAAGTAAACCGACTAAAATCAGCACTGCTCCTTCAATTACCCCTAGGGCATCGGAACGTGCCTGAGAATCGGTAATTTGTGCTGTCAAAAGACGATTAACTAACAGCAGAAAACCACCTAATCCTCCAGCGAAAAAAGGTAGTAATCTTAGTAGACGATTGGTATCGTATTTATTCATTTTCTAAGCTTTATTTCAAGCTCTAAGCTGAAAACTAAGTCTTATTCCTCTCCTGCTTCTAGAATACGTTGAAATAAGTAACCAGTACCCCTAGCGGTCAGAATTAATTCGGGATTGCTGGGATCGTCTTCTAGTTTTGCCCGCAGACGAGAAATATGGACATCCACCACACGAGTATCCACATGACGCTCGGGAGTGTAACCCCACACCTCTTGTAAAATTTCCGAGCGGGAAAAGGGTTCTCCAGAACGACTAACCAATAACTCTAACAAGCTAAATTCCATCCCTGTCAGACGGATACGCTCATCACCTTTATATACTTGACGTTTGTTGGTATCAATTTTGATCGAACCAACATGAATTACCCCCGAACTAGGAATACCAGGGGCTCCATTTTTCTCGACTCGGCGCAGCACAGAGCGAATTCTTGCTTCTAGTTCCTTGGGGGAAAAAGGCTTAACTACATAATCATCAGCACCTAATTCTAAGCCCGTGATGCGATCGGCAACGTCGCCCAAAGCAGTTAACATGATGATGGGGATATCAGATTCTTTACGCAGTTCTTGGCAGACACCATAACCGTCTAGCTTAGGCATCATGACATCTAAGACTACTAGACTGGGTTCGGCAGTGCGAAAAGTTTCTAAAGCTTCTTCACCATCAGCAGCGGTGACTACATCGTAGCCAATCATCGACAGCCGCGTTTCTAAAATGCGACGGATACTAGCCTCATCATCTACTACGAGAATTTTTTCTTTATTAGTTTCCAAGTTTCAACCTGCTCCTTTTTTAAGTAAGATTACCGATATTTAAGTTTAATTTTTAACGCTCTGGAGAATAATCTGTTCTACTATGATTTGCGTAATAGGTCTAGTGGTTAATTTTACGTTGATTTGCTGAACTATTCTCATAATTCAGGAGTTTTTTCAGATTTAATTTATCTTTGAGGCTTTTAAAGTTTCTTAAGATTGTCCTAAGAATGTCCATAACAGCTTATTACTTATCTTTTTATTTCTTTAATTCTCCAATTTTTCTTAATAAACATGGTTAAAGCCAAACAGATATATATTTGCAATAATTGTGCCGCCGAATATAGCCAGTGGTTTGGCTTATGCAAGGAATGCAATGAGTTTGGCACGATTTCTGAGGAACCTGTTGAGGTATCCGCGGGAGGAGTCATTAGCCGTGGTGGCTGGCAGTCGGGGACTCGCTCTAACAATAAGGTATCAGGCGCAGCTAAACCCAGAGTATCTTTGAAATTTTCGGAAATTAATAACGACGTTCAAGAAAGATTTCCTTCGGGTTATGGAGAATTCGATCGCGTTTTGGGTGGAGGCATCGTTCCTGGTTCTCTAGTGCTCATTGGTGGCGATCCTGGTATTGGCAAATCCACTCTGCTGTTGCAGGTGGCAAATAAGCTGTCCTATACGCTACCACGGATTCTTTACGTTTCTGCCGAGGAGTCAGGACAACAGGTAAAACTCAGAGCCTCTCGTTTGGATGTAGCAGATACGAAGACGGCAGCAGCTAACGTTAAGGATAATGGCAAAGAGAATGGCAAAGCTGTTCAAAAGAAAGATAATAACCTGTATGTCATGCCAGAGACGGATTTAGAAGAGATCCTGCGAGAACTGGAATCTTTAAAACCCCAAGTCGCCGTCATTGATAGTATTCAAACTCTACACTTTGCTGCCTTAACTTCTTCTCCTGGTTCTGTGGCGCAGGTACGGGAGTGCACTTCAGCCTTAATGCAGGTAGCGAAAAGAGAAAATATTACCCTGTTAATTGTCGGTCACGTTACCAAAGAAGGCGCGATCGCAGGGCCCAGAGTCTTAGAACATTTAGTGGATACCGTACTTTATTTTGAAGGCGATCGCTATGCCGCTCATCGTCTCTTACGCTCGGTGAAAAATCGTTTTGGGGCAACTCATGAAATTGGGATCTTTGAAATGGCAGAGGGTGGTTTAGTCGAAGTTGATAACCCTTCTGAGCTATTCTTAGGTAATCGTGATGAAGCCTCTCCTGGTACTTCCGTGATCGTCGCCTGTGAGGGAACTCGCCCGATTGTGGTCGAAATCCAAGCCTTAGTTAGTCCCACTAGCTACACTTCTCCGCGTCGCTCTACTACAGGCATTGACTATAATCGTCTTCAGCAAATTCTAGCAGTCTTAGAAAAAAGAGTCGGTGTCCCCTTATCGAAACTTGATGCTTATGTCGCTTCTGTCGGCGGTTTAGGCGTGGGGGAACCTGCTGCTGATTTAGGGGTGGCGATCGCCATTGTGGCAAGTTTCCGCGATCGCGTCGTCGATCCACGCACTGTCTTGATTGGTGAAGTAGGCTTGGGAGGACAGGTACGTCTAGTTTCCCAAATGGAATTACGGCTTAAAGAGGCTGCTAAATTAGGTTTCAAAAAAGCGATCGTGCCTAAAGGTCAAAGTCTACCCGACGATCTTGGTTTAGAAGTTATTCCCATTTCTAAGGTGATTGACGCGATTATTGCCGCTATTCCCTCAGAGCGATCGGGCGATTTCTCTGCTATGCCTGAAGAGGAAGATTAAATCTATTAATTGCCACTCGACTGAACTAAATGAATAAGCTAGACGAAACCTTAAATATTTCACCCAGCTTTTTAGCTTGAGACTTACTAATCGATCGCTTACCATTGACTACTTCGGAAACAATTCCACTAGAACCAATAATTCCAACTAGATCGGACTGCTTTTTTCCGCTTGATTCCATTAGATATTGCAACATTTCGGTTGGAGATTGTGTTTTCCAATCATCCATGGGACAAATTTTAGATTCGTAATCTTTGACTAGCATTACTGCTAAATCATAAAGTGCTATCTCTTCTATAGTGCGGTCTTTTTTGAATACAAAATACTCGACTACCGCTAAAGCTTGTCGGTATTCTTCTTTTGTTTCAATAACTTTAGGCTGATACTTGATCAGAAGCTCAGAATATTGCTCGCGGTTAAAAGTAAGGGTCATTTTTCCACTTGTCCTTGCTATAGTCAGCGTGAGTTAAAAAATATTTATAATAGACGACCTGACGCTCATAATCTATTCCAACTATTAATCGATAGCTGTTTCCTTTGATATTAAAAACAGTAAAATTACCTACGGCTTCAGCCTCTTTAAATGATTGACGTACCTCTTCGAGACTTTGCCATTGAGCTTGATCGACTGTTTTAAACCAGTTGCGAAGTGGTCTGTCAGCATCAGGATATTGCGCTGCATCTTCTCGGAGATTGCTAATCGAGATTAGGTGCATTAAGTTATGACAGTTACACTCATCTCTAATAATTATCTCTCAGTATGAGAGAATTTGTCAAATTATTGAGTGAGAAGTGCAATCTTGGTTTAGAAGTTATTCCCATTTCTAAGGAGATTGATGCGATTATTACCGCTATTCCCTCAGAGCGATCGGGCGATTTTTCTGCTATGCCTGATGAGGAAGATTGATACGTTTTGCAGTTGAAAGTTGTAAGTATTAAGGTGAGGTAATTTGACCTATAAAGCAAAATAACAGTCTAACTGCCATAATATTTGGCACTGAATCCGACATTTAAAGGCCCTCCGTCATAAGCACAGGAAACTCCAATCTTGAGCTTTCTCCTATGGTCATAGTAAGTATGAAAATGAGTTTGTTTTCTGACAAAATCTAATTCAGCAGGATTTATACTCAGAGAGGCTAATATTGGTTCTGAGTCAAATTCTCGATCTAAATATTGAGGAGCTGTTTTACTTAAACTAACATCAACATAATTAATAAAATTACCTTCAGCTTCAAGTAGCATATGACAATCATCAGTTTCAACAATGATATTGCCGACCTTATTCGGTTCTGTTTCAACCTCTCTAGCTGCATTGGCAATAGTCATTCCTACATACTGAAAGAGTCTATGAAATGGCTTTCTATATAAAGGTAGATTTATAATATTTGCTTTATGTAGAGCATTATTTAGACTAGATGCGCTTATGTCCGTTTCAAAAGTTCTTGGATTGAATGTAATACCAATACTATTTACAAGGATTTTAAAAGCTTCTTCATATTTTGCTTCGTCTGAAAAATCAGCATAGAGTTTGCCAAGTAAAAATCCTGGCAATTTACATTTTTGATACATTATCGGCAGCACTTTGATTTTTTTTCCGTAGATCTCTTGGTTTATTGCTACATCTACCTCTCTCTGAACCCAGGGTGATGCGACTGAATTTGGTGATAAAATTACTGCTACATAGTCTACTTCGTCAATACCACTTCTTATCTTATCTATAAGTGAATCTCCAACTTTTATTTCTGCCCTATCTAGCCAATATTTAACGCCATGATTGTTCAAATCTCTAGCTAATCTTTCGACAAAAGGCTTGTCTTTTGTATTGTGGCTTAGAAAAACACGTACTGTCATTTGTATATTTACTCCAGGTTGATGGCTAACTATTTGTAGATTTCAAAAAAATAATCAGATTAATCTTCATATTGTAAATTTGCTTTTCAAGACATGCCAGGAATACAAATTTACGACTCCATTCTCGGTTTTGAATTTATTTTTGAGATTTCTGGGATATGACCACAACTTCAAATCGTTCAAGCACAGCAATATTACCTGGGGGTAGTGACTCCACTGTCTTTGATCCACAAGAAGCCTGGTATCCTATCTACTTTGTTGATGATTTAGATCGACGTAAATTAGCTCGATTTACTTTACTCGATACAGATCTAGTTATCTGGTGGGATAAATCGGCTGATACTTGGCAGGTATTTGAGGATAAATGTCCCCACCGTCTTGCACCTTTGAGCGAGGGGAGAGTAAATGAAGACGGTTTATTAGAATGTCCTTATCATGGCTGGGCGTTCTCAGGTAATGGCGACTGCGAAGTGATTCCCCAACAGCAACCAGGAGGAACAGCCCATAATTCTGCTAGAGCTTGCGTGAAATCTTATCCTACTGCGATCGCCCAAGGACTATTATTTGTTTATCCTGGTACTAAGGGAAACGCTGCCATAACTCCTGTACCAATTATTGAACCTTTAGAGACAGATCCTGATGCTTGGGTCTGCTTAAATATTTTCCGCGACCTTCCCTATGATGCTTTAACCTTACTCGAAAACGTGGTCGATGCCAGTCATATTCCCTATACTCACCATAAGACTGTTGGGAATCGCTCTAATGTTGCTCCTGTAGAATTAGAAGTCACCGAGTCGGGTAAACAAGGATTTAAGGGTATATGGACAGAAGGGCCGCGTAAGGGTCAATTAGGGACGCAATACACAACTTTTACGGCTCCTTGTCTCATGTGGCATGATTTGACCTCCAAGCAGTTTGGACGCACCCTAACAGTGGTATATGCTACGCCGATTAGTAAAGGAAAATGTCGTTTATTTGCTCGTTTCCCCTTTAAGTTTGCTTCCTCTGTACCCCGATTCTTCATTAAACTTGCTCCAACTTGGTATTCTCACCTCAATCAAAATGGCGTATTGGAAGACGATCAGATTTTTCTGCATCATCAAGAACGTTATCTTGAGGCTTTGGGTGGTGGTGATAACTATAGCAAGGCTTTTTACTTGCCTACCAAAGCCGATTTATACGTATCCGAGTTACGGCAGTGGGTCAATCTTTATCATGCCGATCCTTTTCCCCGACAGGATTTACCCCCCGCATTATCAAAGGAACTACTACTAGACCGTTATCATTCCCATACCAAAAACTGTCGTAGCTGTAGTCAGGCTTTGGGAGTGATTAAACAAATTAAACAAATTGCGATCGCCATTCCCCTTTTGACCTGGGCAATTGTGCCTTTACTGTCCATATTTGTTACCTTACCCAGTATTTTAATCGCAGCAGGCTTATCTGGCACGTTGTTAATGTTTAGCTTAATCTGGTGGCAACTCAACAAAATTGAACAAAAATTCTATCTCGGAAAACATACCCCACCACGTAACTTACCAGGGAAGCAAAAATAAATTTTACTTATTACTCGTTACTCGTTACTCAAAGACTTATTCCCTCTAAACCACTACGAGGATTTTCGCTACGGAGATTGCGGATTTTTTCGTAGTAATCTCTTTCAAGAGGGGTAGTGTGTAGTGGAGTTATCACGACAATTCTGACTAACTGATCAGTGCGATCGCCTGAAGCAGATAACCAGCCTTTACCTCGTAAACGCAATACTTGACCTGAATTTATCCCCGCCGGAATTTTCATGCTCACGATCCCGTCGGGGGTAGGAATACTGATGGATGAACCCAACACTGCTTCATCAGGAGCGATCGGCACGTCACAAACTAAATTATCTCCTTCAAAACTAAAAAAGGGATGAGGATCTAATTCGATGTTCAGATACAAATCGCTTCTGGATATTTCAGCTAAATTAAGCGTACCTTTCCCTGGTAGACATATCCGAGAACCAGATTTCACACCCGCCGGAATCCTCACCTTCACTGTTTCTTGAACTAGATTAATCCGTTTTGTTGTACCGCGAAAAGCTTCGGCATAACTTAAATTGATGATCGCCTCGTCATTCAGGGGAATAGATATCTCTTGCGGACTAAAATCATGAAAATTACTACTCTCGGAAGAAGCTTGAGATGCAGAGCTGGCGGATGAAGTGTTGCTGCTGCTTGGACTAGAAAAACGACCTAAAAGTTCATTAATAAAATCATCAAAGTTACCATATTGGCTAAAATCAGTGGTGTTGAAATCCACCTTCGACCTCGGATCACTGTTGGCGCTTCTGCTGCCAGCATTAGCTTCTTGACTCTCGGAACTTTTCTCCCAATATTGACCAAAACCATCATATTCTACTCGTTTGTCTTGATCCGATAGCACATCATAGGCTTCGCTAATTTCTTTAAACTTAGCCTCCGCTGCTTTATTTCCCTGGTTGCGATCGGGATGATATTTTAAAGCTAGTTGACGGAAATTTTTTTTAATTTCAATAGTTTCTGCCGTCTTTTTAACTCCTAAAATAGCGTAGTAATCTTTAAATTCGGTAGAAGACATGAAAAATTTTCCTCAAAAAGCTAGCTGATTTTAATACGATTAATGATACAAACAGGAATAGGGGAATAATCTTTTTTAAAGTTTAACTCCAAAAATTTTCGATCAACTCATCAATCTTAAACTCTTTACCCAATGTCCATAATCATGACAAAAATTAGGCAAACTAAAGGGTGTAGTTAATCTAACTACACCCCAAGAAATTTATCCAGGAAATTTACAGTTCTAATTTTTCGGTTGATTAACACCAAACTACTATGTGGCAAATCAACCAATATCCATTTTGTCGCCAGATGTTATGGATAAATCTAGATCACTAGATCACGGTGTTATCTTGAATGGTGGCATTTTTTAGAACAACGACGATGCCACTACGGATATAAAATCCTTCATCTTCCCGTTGAGACTCCTCCACCCGATCCTTGTTAAGAATTTGGACATTGCGACCAATACGAGCATTTTTGTCGACAATGGCATGACGAATTGTGGTTCCTTCTCCAATGCCGACAGGAATACCTCCACTTTGCTGTCCAGATTGCCTTTCGGCGAACGGCTCATAAAAATCTGCTCCCATCAGTAAACTATCTTCGATGGTACAGTCTCCCTCAATCCGAGTTCTAACTCCGATCACGGAATGAATAATATGGCAGTTTTTTAAGATACAGCCCTCTCCAATCATCGATTCGCTTACCTGACAATCCAAGAGTTTGGTCGGGGGTAAGTAGCGTGGTCGAGTATAGATGGGAGCTTTTTCATCATAAAAGCTAAAATCTGGCTGTGGCTGCTTGGTTAGCGCTAAATTTGCTTCATAAAATGATTCGATCGTCCCGATATCCTCCCAATAGCCTTTGAATAAGTAAGCTTGAAGATGATAATCTTGGGCTGCACCAGGAATAATTTCGTTGCCAAAATCAGTTTGAGCGATATTCTTTTCTAATAAATCGATTAAAACGTCTTTTTTAAATACATAGATACCCATAGAAGCTATGTACGGACTTTGTTTTGCCTGTTCAGGTGTCAGACCAAGTACAGTCGTATCTACCTGCATTTGCTTCAACTCTTCTCCTTGGGGCTTTTCAGCGAAATTGATAATCCTACCGCGATCGTCAATTTTCATCAGACCAAAGCTAGAAGCTCTTTTGTCGTCAATTGGCACTACGGACAGGGTAATATCAGCCTTGCTTTGGCGATGATGTTTAATGAATTTGCTGTAATCCATGCGGTATAGATGATCGCCAGACAGGATAATAACTTCATCAACATCCCAAGCCTTGATGGAATCAATATATTGACGCACTGCATCAGCTGTTCCCTGAAACCAACCAGAATTATCTTTGGTTTGCTGGGCTGATAGCACTTCTACAAATCCTTCTCTAAACCCAGAAAAATTGTAACTGCGATTTAGATGACGATTAAGAGAAGCAGAATTAAACTGAGTCAGAACGTATATCTTAAGAATTTCCGAATTTATACAGTTACTAACGGGAATGTCGATTAATCGATATTTACTGGCTAAGGGAACTGCTGGTTTTGCCCTTAACTTGGTGAGGGGATACAAACGAGTACCTGCACCGCCTCCTAGAATGATACCTAATACTCTTTTCACTTCTTAAAAACCTCGTGAATGGCTGTGCCTCTCAAGATAAAGTTTATCTGAATGGGGGACAGATTCAGCAAAATCAAAAGGATCAGTTTTGCTAAAGTATTAAGTGAATGTAATGTAAGCACTGTTTTATCCTTTTTTAAAAAAAATTTAATTAATCTATGTCATCAACCGAAACAGTTCTCCCCCATCAGCTAGCAAAAATTGTTGACCGTTTTCAACGTCGGGCTGACCCCAAGCAAAAATACAAGCAGTTACTGTGGTATGCCCAAAAATTGCCCGCCATGCCAGAAGCGGCAAAAACTGAAGCCAATAAGGTTAAAGGCTGTGTTTCTCAGGTATATATCACTGCTTCCTTAGAAGATGGCAAAGTCCAGTATCAGGGAGATTCTGACGCTCAGTTAGTAAAAGGCTTAGTAGCATTTTTGATTGAAGGTTTAAATGATCTGCCTCCTGCCAAAATCGCCCAGATTGAACCTGATTTCATCGAAGATACTGGTTTGAAAGTTAGTCTCACCCCTTCTCGCGCCAACGGTTTTTTTAATATCTTTCAAATGATGAAACAACAAGCTTTAAATCTTGCTTTAAATCTGAATGTAGACACGGCAATTCAAAGTGATAGCTGATCGCCGATCGCTATTTGTGTTTCTTTGCTTCTTGTTCCGAGATGACCCGAGTACAGCACCAATCAGAGGGCAAGGCAGATGGCCAACCCATCCGAATTGCTTCAGGACAAATGGTCATTACCGTAAGCTGACAATCAATGAGCTGAAAGCCCTCTTTTTTACACTGTTTCAAACTGTGCTTGAGAATGGTGTCGTCCCTAAATTCGATAGTGTTATTGCACTGGATACAAACTACGTGGTGATGATGATGAGGATAAGGCTGATTTTGCTCATAGTGCTTATGTCCCTCAGCTAACTCTAGTTCTCGCAAAATACCCATCCGCGCCATGAGTTTTACACTACGGTAGATAGTAGACAAACTGATAGATTCACCGCGCTGTTCTAATAACTCGTGTAATTCTTCGGCGCTGAGGTGGTCGCCCTTAGGTAAGTTTTGGAAGACATGCAGAATTTTTTCTCTTTGGGGTGTCATCCGCCAACCCCTAGAGTTAAGTTCGGCTTTTAAAGAAGATGCCGTGTAGTGAGCCATACCAGTCTTATTATCAATTATTTGCTGCTTATTGACAATAATAAGATTTTTAAGTAGCCTTTGCAATAAAGTTTAGTTACGTATATTTTTTTGTATACGCAATCTGGTTTGTGGAGATTATTAAGAAAGATAAAGCGATTGGGCTCCGCCCACCCTTCGGATCGCTTTTTTAATTATCTATCTTTAAGACTATTCCATTCTTCAGCAGCATCTTGAAGTGCTTGATCAACGGTTTTGTCTTGTAACATAGCAGCCTGAAGGTTTTCATAGATTGCTTTTTGCAGAATATTTATATTCTTAGTAGTGGGGATGAGAATTTCGGCATCCTCTAGTTGACTGGCACTAACTTTTTTGGCTTGTTCTTTGAGATTATCTGGCTGTTGCTTAATACCCTTGATATATTGCTCAACTGCTGCGGTAGTGGAGGGGAGAACATTAGACTCTTGAGCAAAAGCAAGTTGATTTTTGGTATTGGTCACAAATAGAGCATATTTGAGCGCTTCTGCCGATTTATCACTGTCACGAGGAATAACCAAATTCATTACGGCGACGCTTTTTTTCTCATTGTTACCAGTGATCTGCGGTGCCACAGCCGAAACTTCAGCAATGGTTGGCGCATTATTGGCAATGCTATCCATAAATTCAGCACCAGAAGACAATAAAGCAATTTCTCCTGCTTGGTACAATTCAACTCCTCGACGATGACCTTGAGTTAAGACATCGGGGGGAAGCAACTCCTGTTGATATAAATCCACCCAATATTGAAAAGCCGCTTTCCCTTCAGGGCTATTAAAAGCTGCTTTACCCGCATCATCAATTAACTTAACATCCATCTTGACCAGAGATTCTAAGACATCTCCCGAATCATTAGGGACAAAAGAGATGAAAAAGGCATACTTTCCTGTTTTAGCTTTGATTTCTTGGGCTACTTTAGCTAATTCTACATAGGTTTTCGGTGCTTGGGACAGGTTGGCTGCGGTTAGGAGTTTTTGATTGTAGATGGTGATGGTCGTAGTAAGATACCAAGGCAGACCAAAGGTTTGCTGTTGACAATTTTTTGCTGGGCTATTGGCTGGGCTATTTTCTGGATTGTTTCCTGGGCTGTCTGCTGGACACACTTCAATGGAGCTAGCCTGCCAAATTTTAGGTAGATAGGTAGCTTTGACTTCAGGAGTGACCATTGGTTCTAGATCTAGCCAAGCGTTGCGGGTTGCTAACTGTGAAGCAAACTTAGGATTGAGATTAACCACATCTGGCGCTGATTTAGCGGAGATGGAGGTCAAAATCTTGTTTTCCATAGCTGACCAAGAAACATCTACCCAGCGTAATTTCACCGCTTTATTTTGCTCTTCAAAAGTTTGATTAAGGTTGGTGAAATATTCAGTAAAAGTGGGCTTGAGTTGCATTGTCCAAAATTCGAGCTGGTTCGAGTTAGCTTTTTTTTGCGGATTACAACCGGAAAGTACACCTGCCATCATTCCTAACAATAGACAAAGACTTAACTGCATAAATGAGCTGCTTTTTTTCATAACCTAGTCAATTGAGCCAATTAATAAACAATCAAACAAAAGATATTACTAATAGAGACAAATGGCAATGTCCATGCGTAATTTTAACTACTCTGCAAATAGTAGATTTACTATTTTTCGGTACTACTACTTATCAAGATAACCCTTAGTAGCGGCTACAATATCCGATGTGACCAAGATCACTGTCAAATTGATTATTATTGTTCAATTTATGATTAGCAATCTGCTTGACTATCTATCAATGAAATTTAAGCTATTAACCAAATTAAAATTGTTCAGTATTTAATTTTAAGCATGATGACAGAACTAGATCTTGACCGATCTAAAAACTAGATCTTTATAGCTAACATGGGGTGCAAATTTTGAAATACTACTTGGTAAAGGAGTATGCTGAAAAATCTAACTAATATATTTGCCAAACAAGGTGATATTGTCGGCATTGAAATTAATTCTCAAAAAATAAATGTTGCTCAAATAGCTAAACAAGGACAGCAATACAAGTTGCTGAAAAATGTTTCCGCAGATATTCCTGAGGGCGTGTATGAAGATGGCAAAATTGTTGATTCGTTAGCTTTATCAGAGCTAATTAAAGATACACTGAAAGCCAATAAAATTAGCGCCAAAAAAGTCGCAACGGCTGTGCCCATGCGGGAGGCTATTATTCGAGTAATTCCTGTGCCTGCTGAATTAGACGAAGCAGAACTCAAAGATATGGTTTTGGTTCATGAAGCAGGTATGTATCTTCCCTATCCTAGGGAAGAAGTGGATTTAGACTACGCCAAACTTGGATATTTTATGGACGAAGATGGCATTGAAAAAGTCAATGTCTTATTAGTTGCGACCAAAAAAGAAATTACAGATCTTTATATTGAGATTTTTGAGCAGGCAAATTTAGAAATTAATGTTCTAGAAATTAATAGTTTTGCTTTAATTAGAACTCTTCGAGAGCAACTACGTCAGTTTGGTTCCAAAGAAGCAGTGGTGCTAGTGGATTTGGAATTCGACAGTACCGAAATTGCGATCGTTGTGGAAGGAGTACCTCAGTTTTCAAGAACTGTACCCATTGGAACTCATCAAATGCATTCTGCTTTCTCCGAAGCTGTTAACTTACCTGAAACTGGCGGTTCCGAAATCATGCAAAATCTAGACTTACTAGATGGTATTGACGATTCAGGAACCATGGATGCATCCCAAATGGAGTCTGGACAAGCAGCTTTGTTGAAAGTTTTAGGAGAATTAACTGAAGAATTAAGTCGCTCAATTAATTTTTATATTAATCAAAGTGAAGACTTGGAAATCGCTCAATTACTATTAGCAGGTCCAGGTGGTGGAATTAATCAAGTAGATGAGTTTTTTACTCAAAAACTTAATTTACCGACCATGAAAATAGATCCGATCGCGGCTTTAGCTTTAGATACTAGTCAAGATATAGCTCCCAAGCATCGACCAGGATTGGGAATTGTTTTAGGGCTAGGGATGAGAGAGTAATCAAAACAGTCTGATGTTGCATTTGACAGCACATCAGGGAACTGTAATATAGCGAAGAAATATATTAGTTATTGTCCAAATTTGTATGGCTTTATGTATAACTTAGATATTAATTTTCTGAGAGATAGAAGCCCTAGGGAATCTATCGATTTGAATCGTGGTCTTGCTAAAAAAAAGGAGCCTAGCCTAGCGGATAAAATTCCTCTAGCTTTGGGAGCTTGCGCTTTTGTTTTAGCTCCTGCAACAACTTTTATGTATTTAAAAAATGTGCAGGCTAGTACAGGGGATGTGAATACGGAAATTCAGCAAATTGAAAGTGAAATTGCCGATTTGGGTAATCAAAATAAAAAAATTGAGGCTGCCGATGCAGAACTCAAAAAAGTAGAGCAGGAAACCGCTGCTCTAGTGGGGGTATTTGAAAAAATCAAGCCTTGGGCGGCAATCATGCAGGAAGTCAGCGATCGCACTCCTCCTGGAGTCCTTGTTGAATCCATGCAACAGACTGCTATTAAGCCTCCAGTCGCTCCTGCTGCTGAACCAGTAGTTCTTGTTGGTAGTGGGAAAACTCCTAAACCGAAGGATGATGCTACTAAGCCCCCCGCCCCTGTCGTGCCAGATGAGATCGGGATTAATCTGACGGGGGTAGCTCGTACCTATGAAGATGTGAATGATTTCGTCTTATTCCTTCAGCGATCGCCATTTTTCAAAAGTCAACAAGTGCGCCTCAATGATGCCACTATGACTAGTTTTCCTGTGGAAATTGCGAATGAGGATGAAGTCCCCAAGGATGCCACATTGGAAATTCCTGAAGGAGTTAAATTTTCCATCTCTGCCCAGCTAAACAACGTCCCTGCTTCGGAACTCAAAGCAGAAATCGCGAAAAAAGGCTCAATTGGTTTAGCCACGAGATTAAACACTTTAAAACGTAAAGGAGCGACTTTAAAATGACCTTTGCAGATGATTTTAGCGCAGACGGCGCGTCCCTGGAAGGAGAGTATCCCACTGCCTTCGGGATTACTTTTACGCCGATGATTATGGGGGTAGCGATCGCTGTAGCGGGGCTTACTCTCGCTATCTATGGCTTTGTGAAATTTTCAAGAGGCTTTGACGAAGAAAGAAACCTTACAGTCACAACTAAACAGTATTAAAACTGGAGATTTACAACTAAAACTAGCTCAAGTAGAGTCGGATTTGGCAGCCAAGAAAGTGCTTAAATCCCGTGTTTTGGCAATGTTCACCAGTGAAGCTGATCTAGAAACTTTACTGATTGATTTAAACGGCTTTATTGCTACCAATCAAGGGAATTTAACTCAGTTTCAGCCTGAAGCGGAAGTCGTTACTGTAACTGATGCATCTCTAGGAGCAGAAATTCAAGGGAAACTCAAAAAGAAAGGAATTTCGATGGCTTTTGAAGGCACCTTTAATGAAACGAAGGAGATTCTTCAAGACTTAGAACGGCTGCAACCATTACTAATGGTACAGACCATTAGTTCTAACGTGAAGGACAAGCCTACCGCGATCTTGACTGGTGGGTTTAGCTCCCTCGCGCCCCAAAAACAAGCCGAATTAAAAACTGAAATCAAGCTGAACGCCATTCTGCCCATGAGTCAAACAGAACTCGATCAAGCGAAGAAGACGGATGAGCAAGCAACCCTAGCTGAACAGACTGACAAGCGCAAGAGTAGACGTGAAGCTAAAAGTGAAAGTGAAGCTAAAAGCAACTAGAACGTAGGGGCGAAAGGCCGTTCGCCCTTATCAAACAAATATTATTTACTCTATTTACTAACTGTATAGGTTGAGGATTAAACAGTGAAAAATTATTGCCCTAAAGGATTCCTAAAGGACTTGTCTCGCATAGTTGGAGATACCGCTTTGCATATAACTCCGCTCCGCTCCGCGTCCGATCGCCTTGGTTTTTTGACCGCACTAACGGTTTTGGTAACCGCAGCTCCTTCAATGGCTGCTACAAATAAAATTACTGATCTGGAAATTGCTAAAAGTAATAATCAACTAGAGTTGAAACTATCAGCAACCAACAAAGATAATGCTTCTTTTTATACTCTCCGTGGTAACAACACCATTGAAGCTAATATACTCAATACCAGTCTAGATTTACCATCAGGAAATTCTTATAAACAAGACAATCCCATTGCTGGAGTTAAATCCCTAGAAATCAATCAGATTAACAGTGAACATACCCAAGTTCTAATTTCTACTGAAGCTAATACTCCTGTAGAATCCTTATTCAAACAAGAGGGAGATGATTTAATTCTCACCCTCAATCGAGTAACTAAAGCTGATACTCTCAAACAAGAAATCAAACAATTTGGTCAAAAAACTGTAACTAATCTCAAGCAAACTTATAAGTCGGCATTGGGTCAGTCAAAAGACAAAGACAATGATAAGGAAACTGTAGCTGTTGACAAAGATAGCGTTGATTCAGATGTTGATTCAGATGTCTTAATCCCCAACCCTGAAGTAGTGATTGATGATAATCGTGTTAACGATATCAAAGAAAAGGTCTTCACCGCCCAAGATAGCGAGGGAAATGGTTCTGATACTACCGCTCCAGAAACCCTAACTCGTGCCGCTGCGCCTCCTGTAGGGGATATGGCAGTTTCCAATATCAACACCATGCCTGATATGGTAGACCTTGGTTCCAGCGCTACAGTTTCTAACCTCGTATTCCGTGATGCTCCTGTCAGAGAAGTACTATCTTTGCTAGCTAAAGAAGCAAATTTAAGCGTGGTCTATGCGGGGGCAGCTAAAACTGCTGATGCACAAGGC
>JBJOPG010000041.1:0-21860 GCA_046050865.1 Cyanobacteriota bacterium | reverse complement strand
CTCCCTATCTCCCTAACTCCCTATCTCCCTAACTCCCTATCTCCCTAACTCCCTAACTCCCTATCTCCCTAACTCCCTATCTCCCTAAACTATAGCTTTTACTTAAGTTGCGTAACATCAGTTAGTAAGTAATTAAATGTTTTTTGACTATCTCTCCCACTTGTTTGGGTTGCACTTTGTTGTAGCGAGCTTTATCTGGCATCATGACTAGAGCGGGAGCTTTTTTACACTGATTCAGACAACCTGTTTGCTTAATAGAAATTTCTTGGGTTAAATGATGATCTTTTAAGATCGATTCTATGGCAGCACAGACTTCTTGACCGCCTTTTTTCCAGCAATTGGATTTGCGACAAATCAGCACTTTGGATTTAGATTTGAATTTAGATTTGGCTTGGGGCTTAGATCCAGATTTACCATCCAATACTGATAGCAGAGATACTGATTTATTCGCTTTAATCTTGGATTTAATCTTAGTATCGATCTGCGTATTTAAGGGTTCTGGCGCAATTATGACCACCATCTGGGCTTTATATTTAGTTTTGCCCGTTTTGAGATCCCGCTTGACTTTCCCTTGGACTTCTAATTCACATCCCAGAGCTAAACTGGCTAGTTGTTCCCTCAATTGCCGAGGAATTTTAATCCAGTATTTACCCTCTTCAGTTGTTAGTTTGAGGTATTTGATTTTCTTGTGCTGATCAGAAATTTTACTCAGCTTACCAATCAACTTAAAGCTGGTAATGGTGCTACTAGTTTTGGTCATGAAAATTTGTAAGCTATATCTGAAACTGTACCTAAATCTAATATTTAATCTAAATATTTACCCTTGGCGATCGCATTTTATTGTCCAGCAACCGTTCAACCAATCAATTAGCTGATGACGTTCGGCAGTGGATTGTCTGATCACGCTCCATACTTGAATCAATGTCGTGGGGCTATCTAGATCTACCAACAGTGGTTCATTAGTGGAACATTGACAATCTATTTCCAAGGCTTGCAACCGTCGAAACACTTCCCACCGATAAGCCCACTTGACGGTAATTGCTCGTCTTGTTTCCTCCGGTGCTGAAGAATGGGGTGGCTTTGAATTGCGATCTCTCATCTTGTATTTGCTTACTTACTTAATTTATTTTGAGTATTTACCTACTTATAATTAACTAGCTTATTGAAAATAAAAATCAATAACTGTCTTCATAACAGATTATACACAGTAATTGATAATTTATCTCAATAGATTTTCAATTACTTGCTGATTAAAGAGATAAATTAGGCTCTTGGGAGCTTACAGACCACATTTTTGCTGTTGCTGCTCCAATTTACTGTTGATCTCCGTTGATATTCCTAAGAAGCCTGAGCTATAGAGACGTTGAAACTCTTGAACAAAATGCCGTGATACTTTGGCGTTACTAATTACAATTACCGCCTCATCGTTTTGGGTGTTAGCGGCTTCTGACCAATTGTGGGAGCCAGAAATTACAGTAGCATCATCAATCACAGCAAATTTATGGTGGAGTTTGTCTCCCGAATTTACTTGAGCGATGCCAACGGTATCCAGAGGATTGAGCCACGGATGATTATTGGCTTCAGGTTGACAATGGGAATATAGGGTAACTCCCAACAGATCCAACATTTCGCTGTAGTAACGATGAGCAAAACCAGGATCGAAGATTCCTCTAATGGCAATTCCCTGTTCCTGTTTATGTTGAAGGATATCCGCCAATTCTTGGGCGCTAAAGACAAATAAAGCTAAGTCCACTGATTTTGTAGCGCTGTCAATGGTTTTACCGATTAAACCATTAGTAGTGTAACTCCAAGTTTGCTCGGACGAGGTGGGAGAAAACTGGATAGTAACTTGAGTATCTTGCCAACTGAAAGATTGTGGCGATCGCCAAGGTTTAGCCAATCCAAATTTAGGGTTAATCCCCAGATCAGGTATCCCCCACAGATAGTTAAATTCCTCCCTGAATAACTTAGCCACTTGAGCATTTTGAATCCGTAACAGATGGTTAACATTACCTCTCGTTTCAGGATTGCTAAAATCTCCGTGAATATCACTCAAAGTATAGTTGGTTGAGCCAGCTAAGACTGTTTCGTGGTCAACTACCATGAATTTATGATGCATTAAACCACTGCCTTTTGAACCATCGGCAGTATCATCAATCACCTGGACTCCTGCCTGTTTAAGGATAGTTAAAGCGTCTCTTTGGGCAATCTCAGTGGGACTTAACTCTTGGTCTTGATTAAGATCAACTAATTGAACCAGCTCTTCATACTTTTGGCGATCGCGTTGATCTAATTGGTTAATTTCCGCAGCTCCCAATTCAGTAAAAGAGCGACCATAGTCATTATCGACAATTACTCTCACTGTAACTCCGTCATGATGCTTGTCAGCCAAAGCTTGAGCCACTAAGGGAAGATTCAACTCATAGACAGCAAGGTCAATGGAAGACTTTGCCTTGTCGATTGCTTCAATAATTTTGGCTTCTAGATTATCCCCTGGGCGTTCAATTTGCCGATAAGGATCGGTATAAGTGTGGCGCTGGGTTTCTCGATGATTAAAATAGACTTGAATAAATTCATCTTGAGGTAGACTATTTACTTTGTCTGCATCCTTGGCACAGGCTACCAATAATAATAAACAGCAATAAAATATTCTAGCTAGACGATACATAAGTCATTACCTTAATTATCAGAGTGTTGCCTTTAAATAAACTGCTCCAGCATAAGACAACTACCCCAGAATCACTAGTCTCTCATCAGCCAAACCATCTTATTTGCCCTTCCTGACACCTAGCTGCTGGGGTGATAAGATACCTGAAGTCTAAAACTCAAGCCGAATTCTCGTTTTTCTCTAAATTGAGATAACCATGAGGCAAAATCAACAAAATCCCAGTAGATCACTTATATATCAGAACTAACAAAACTAATATGTCAGATAATATGTCAAAGCTGAATATTATTCACCGTAGTACTCGTTATTTTTTGCTTTCCCTGCTGTTAATTGGCTTACCTACCAAAGTACTAGCTCAATCACCAGTAGATTCTGCCGAAACAAAAGAACAGACTCAACCAACAGATAGTAGTTCTGGCAGCCAAGGAGCTAGCATCTTCAGTATTGAAGGGGGTAAACGGCTGATGACGGAGGCAGATCAAGCTATTGAAGCGCAACAATATGACCTGGCTGTGGAAAAGTTACAAAATGCACGGCAAGTTTATAATCAACTTTCTAATTTTTATCTCCAGCTATTCAACAGTTTTACAGGACTAGATAATACCGCTGCGGAAGCTCACCGTAAGAAAGCTTTAGATACGAGTCTAGAAAGAGATCGGGCAACCTATCAATTGGCTTTAGTCCATCGCTCACAAAACAAGCCTGAACTAGCTATTCCCCTGCTAATTCAAATTATTACCTCCCAAAGTCCGGGGATTGGGTTAGGCAAAAAAGCCTATGAACAATTAGTGGAAATTGGTTTTGTCGATACCCCCTATACTCCTCCAAAACCAGGAGAGGTTAAATCTCCTGTACCCCCAGCTACACCAACCACACCAACTGTACCGAATACAGATAGCCCCCCAGCAGCTCAGCCCGCCTCTCCCGACGCTGTACCCGTGGCTCCAACTCCTTAATTTTCTGGCTGTTTTTCTGGCTATTTTGTTCAGCCTACCCTGGAGATTTTCGCGGCAGCAGTCAGGTATTTTTGCCTAGAATAATTGTAAAATGGTTACTTTAGTGATACTTAAGTCTTAGCAAAAGTGCATCCCAGCGACCCCTTCCGCGGTCAAAGTTTTATGTTTATCAATTCCAGCAAATCAATTACACAATTATGATTAGTTATGATTAGTCCAGAGCAAGTACAAACCATGATCCAAGAGCGGCTAACCAATGCCGAAGTAAAAGTTGTTGGTGATGGACAACATTTTGAAGCAATTATTATTTCTCCAGATTTTGCGGGTCAAACCAAAGTTAAACAGCATCAGATTGTTTATGGAGCATTGCAATCAGAGCTAGCATCCGAAACTATCCATGCCTTATCTCTTAAAACTTTCACCCCTGAAGCTTGGCAAGCTAATGGTCAAACTATCTAATAACTAATTAACTAACAACTACTAACACAATTATGACACCTGAAGTAAAAGCAAAAATAGACCAATTGCTCAAGGAAAACAAAATCATGGTTTTCATGAAAGGTTCAAAATTAATGCCTCAGTGCGGTTTTTCCAACAATGTAGTGCAGATTCTGAATACCCTTGGTGTTCCCTATGGGACTGTAGATATCTTGGCTGATCCTGAAATTCGTCAAGGCATCAAAGAGTACTCAAACTGGCCGACAATTCCGCAAATTTATCTAAACGGCGAATTTGTCGGTGGTTCTGATATTGCGATCGAGCTTTATCAGAGTGGAGAATTGCAGCAAATGGTTGAAGTCGCCCTAGCTTCTTAATCCGCTTCTTGATGAGACTTTAAACACAAACTTAACCTTAAGGCGACTTAAAACCTTGAAATAAAGATACTAGTCGTCTTTTTAAATTTTGTTTCTTTTTCTTCTTCTCACAAAGCTAGTAGTAGTCAGTGTCAACTTCCATTTCGGTTTGGGGAGAAGCTAGTTCAAAATTTGAAGGGTCGCGTAAAAAGCTTAAGGCTTGTTCTTCTAATCGATGAATCAAGTACTGCTCGATAAAGTTACTATTCCGCAGACAAGCAATATATCCATCTAAATACAGCCGAATCTCCTCAAAGCCATAACGTCTGCGCCAAAGGTTGACCATGCCGTCAGTAATTTTCTGATAGTGTCTAATTGTTTGTGGATCTTCAAGAATCATAAATCTAATTAGGCTATCCTTCCCAGGTATCAGCCGCAATGGAACTGTCGTTAAGTTTTTTGTCTTTTTATATTTTACCTTGTTGAGTATTTAACAATCACATTTTTCTAGGAAATTTTGGTAAATCGGTCGCCAAATATCAAGCGTAATATTAATGTTGTTCAAATTGATCAGATAGATTAGTAATTGCTTCAACAGCCAAAAGCAAATCATCAGACTTGTTCCACGTAACCTTCGCTACAAAATCTTGCGAGAGCCTCTGGTAGCCTTATTTAATAAGAATTTTCCTATCGCTTAAATGAGGCAACAGTGGTTTTAGGACATATTTTGATAGTTGAAAGTAATCCTCACTTGCGCTCACTACTAGGTTGGCATCTGCAACAGGCGGGTTATACAGTTAGTCAATCTGCTGGTCTGCAACAAGGTCGAGATGCTTTTAATCGACATCAACCGATATTGGTTATTCTCGATTCGGATTTACCTGATGGGGATGGATTGGAGATGTCTCATTGGCTTTATCAACAGCAAGATTCTCTAATTCTGTTGCTCTCGGCTCGCAGTGGAGAACAAGATGTGGTTAGAGGGTTGAAGACTGGTGCTGATGATTATCTGACTAAACCATTTGGGATGCAGGAATTCCTCGCGCGAGTTGAGGCTTTAGTCCGCCGAAGGCGCTCAGCTGGTAATGCGCCCCTTTCCATGGAATGTAGGGATCTCAAAATTGACTTAGCTCAACGAAGAGTACAGTTACAAGGCAGTTTTATCGAATTAACTCCCCAAGAGTTTAGCCTGTTATATGTTTTGGCTCAAGCGGGTGGGCATCCCCTTAGCCGTTCAGAGTTATTACAACGTGCTTGGCCAGAAGCGATCGACAATCCTCGCACAGTAGATACTCATGTTTTATCTTTGCGCAAAAAGATTGAGGCAAACCCCAGACAACCCAGTATTATTCAGACAGTGCGTAATATTGGTTATCGTTTTAATCCTGAATTAATGGAAACAGGAAATGATTTTTTACCCCCAGCTAATGCTAATTTATCTTTAGGTCATCAATCTCATTTAAGTCCTGTGTCTCAGGGTGTTTAGGGTTTCAGTGAAATTTAATCTAGTTGGTTTATTGTCCCTTAATCTTCAAGCCACTCTTCTGCTTCCTGAGACCTTAGCTGGTGAATTTTTTGACTGACTTTTTGCCAGTTAGCTGTTGTTCCTGGTAAGTCTTCGAGCAGATTTCCTTGATGTAGCAATAAAAGTCGATCGCAAAAACCTTGAATTAATTCCAATTGATGGTTAACCATCATAATGGTAAGATTTTGCTCTTGATTGAGCTTTTTTAAAATCTTTAATAAAAAGGTGGCAGTGCCTACATCTAAAGCGGATGTCGGTTCATCCAATAAAATTACTTGAGGTTTCATCATTAAACTACGAGCGATCGCCACTAATTGTCGCTGCCCTAAGGATAACTGCAATTCCGTTTTTTCTAGCCATTCTGGGGAAATGCGCAGCAAATCGACCCAAGTATCAACTTGAATATGGATCTCGGATGCTGATAAACGTTGTAGTTGGAGAGGGTAACTTAAAGCATCAATTACCTTCATTCCTAATAATTTGGGTTCTTGAGGGATAAGCACTAAACGACGGCGCAACTCCACCGGAGTATAATTTTCAATGGGTCGTTCTTCCAGCTGAATTTTTCCTTGACTAGGGGAAACCAAACCATTTAACAGCCTGAGTAAAGAGGTTTTCCCCGATCCCGATGCCCCGACAATGCCTACAATTTCTTGCGGTTGAACTTCAAAAGAAATGTCTCGTAATAGCGAATCGATACCTACGGTAGCCTGAAGATGAACTTGCTCAAGGCGCAGCAGAGGGGTTGAATGGCGATGGGGCTTTGTCTCTGGTTCGCGATCGCTCATAGATAATTCAGTTGATTAATATCAGTCATTTTAAGCGAAAGAGCAACAGGTAAATGTATGATTTAGCATAGTCTAGATCTTAAGCTAGAATTTAACGGGGCAAACCCCAATGATAGATGTTCTTCTTGTAACTAAACACTGTACAAACCTTGCCATTTCTTTTGGTTAAGATATAAAACCCCAGGTCAATTAAACTCAGTGCAGATATCCTGTGACTCAATCACCATTGCTAGAGGAGTAATATTTTGAAGCTGACAAAACTTACGAATTGGTTTTCTAATGAAGATCCTGAAAAAAATAAGCTCCAAGAACCAGCCCTCCAGCAACCAGATGCAAAATGGGAAAAAATGGAGTCTACCATCGAAAAACTAAATCAAGACTTACAAGCATCTCACAAAGAAATAGCTCAAGCTCAAGCGCAGTTACAAATTAATCAGGGTTTTCAAATTGAGCTGGGAGAAACCCAACTGAGGCTGCAACAAGCCGAAGCTCAATTGCAACGATATAAACAAGATCTTTTTGCTCAACAAAAGCAACTGAGCAACCTTCAGACTGAGCACCAAACCAGTCAACAAGCTTTGGCACAAATGTCGGAGCAAAAAAACTGGCTGAGTCAGCTTCAAACTCCGATACAAGTTGTTGATATTCAAAAGACTTTACCAAAACAAGATTTTGAGACTTTATGGGGCTTTGGTATTTTGAGTCCCAATATTGACACCAGTTTAACCACGGGCGCAATTTTCGTTCGCGGCTGGGTATTAGGCAAAAAATCTCAGTCCCAAATCGTCAGAGTTCTCTATCAAGGAGAAACTTTGTTAGAAACCCCCGTAGACTTGCGTCGTCCAGCGATCGCCCAGCAATACCCGGATATTCTCCCGGCTGGTCAAAGTGGTTTTGAATTTGCTTTAGGGGTGATGGGCATCACTGCTACAACCACAATCAATATTGAAGCCTCCTTGCAGGACAATACTACTGTCTCCTTGTGCAATATACTCCTAAAACCTCAGACAATTGAATCAAATGACACATAATATCCGATTCTGATTGGTTAGACTGAACAGGAAATTACCTAGGTAAACGCAATAGCGCTAAAAGAAATCTTAAGAAAAAATTAAAAAAGTACCTGAGCGTTTACAATAAAATTTAAGGTGTTCGGAGGAACAAAGTGTTCACAAGACTTGCGCAACAACATCGTCGGTTTGTCCAGGATTTAGTAATGACTCTTCAGGCATTAGCAATTGTTCTGGAAAATCAAGGTTATTTAGCATCCTGTTATACCTGTGGTGGCGAAATGAACAGTGCTTCATTTATGGTTAGCTTAGGAGACGATCATCTGATCCGTTTTCTGGTTTCTGACTATGGTATTACCTGGACTGAAATGAGGGATGATCGGGAATTAATGAAGCTGGAAGGAGCCGAGGCAATTAATCAACTACAAGATTTGGCAGATTTGCTTAAACATCAATCGACCTCAGGGGGATCTATCGCCACAGGATCATCCAGCTTACAGTCCATCAAGCTTTAGGTCTGCTGTGGACTGAGTGATTTCGGTAACAATATTTCCCTGAACTATACCCAAGCACAATACCCAAGCTGCAATTTTATCACTTGGGTATTTTGGTTCATTGATTTTGCCTCACTTGTCAATTTATTAGCGACTAAATTCGATCCCGCGTTCATGCAACTGCTGCATAAAAAACTCTTCTAGAGAAGGTCTGGCTAACTGGATACTCACCAGTCGGACATTGGTGTGATTCAGTTGTGCCATAAATTGGTTTGGCTCTACTTTTAATTGTCCATGCCAGTAATTATTTTCTTGAGTGAGGTTAGTCATCAAAGGGGTTAGACTCGCGGCAGTTGCTCCTGCAACTGTTGCTTGATAGGCATTACTCGTGCCCAATAATTCATCCAGAGAACCCTGACAAATCAACTCCCCCAAGGCAAGAAAAGCAATGCGATCGCAAATTTGTTCAATATCTGACAAAATGTGGGAATTGAAAAAGATCGTTTTACCTTGCTGCTTTAGGGAAAGAACAATTTCTTTCATGCGATAACGCCCCATCGGGTCAAGCCCAGACATCGGCTCATCCAAAAAAACAATCTCGGGATCGTTGATTAACGACTGTGCCATCCCCACTCGCTGGAGCATTCCTTTAGAATATTGCTTCAGTTTTTTATTACGAGCAGTAGACTGAGCTAGTCCTACCAAATCTAGCAACTCAGTAATCCTTTGGCGCTGTTTACTTTTAGGTATTTGAAACAGTCCGGCAATAAATTCCAAAAATTCCCAAGCCGTCAAAAAATCATAGAGATAAGCATTTTCTGGTAGATAGCCAATTTTTTGCTTTACTTGGCGATCGCCAATGGGTTGACCAAAAATAACGGCTTTCCCCGTGGTAGGGCGAGTAATACCAAGCAAAGTTTTGAGCAAAGTAGTTTTGCCCGCTCCATTAGGTCCCAATAAACCAAAAGTTTCCCCACGATAAATACTCAAAGAACAGCTTTTGAGAGATTCAATTTTTTGATTCATCCAAAAGCCCGTGCGGTAGGTTTTACTTAAGTTCCAAGTCTGCACCACTGGCATCGCATCACCAGCAGCAGAAGGCGATAATAAATCAGCAGAATGCATAAATAACGTTTGCCTGTAAAAGGATTATTTCCTCTTATCATTCCCCTTTCATCACTTTTTTATACAGTCATCATGATTTTCCTAAAATAATTCACTGAAAAAACATGAAATATTCCAGTATATTCACTTATTGTAAATATAGTTTAAATAACTAAATTTTTAGATACCTGTTTTTTCAAACATCTTTTTCAAACATGAATATTCTGTTTATAATCACCAGGGCTGATGCTATTGGAGGTGCTCAAGTGCATGTCAAGGATCTAGCCGTATCTCTGCAAGCAAATCACCACAAGGTTTTGATTTTAACTGGAGAATCAGGGATTTATAACGAAGATTTAGATCAAGCAGGTATTGAGTCAGTAGCTTGTGACTCTTTAAAAAGAACAGTTAATCCCATCCTAGATGGTAAAAGCTTGAGATACATTCTCTATATAATCGATCAGTTTAAGCCAGATTTGATTGCAGCTCATTCGAGTAAAACTGGCATCTTGGCTCGCTTGGCTAGTCAAATCACTAAAGTCCCTTGTGTCTTTACAGCCCATGGCTGGTCTTTTACTACAGGAATTCCCGAACCTAGTCGGACAATTTATCGCTGGCTCGAAAAGTTGACAGCATCCTTGGCAGATAAAATAATTTGTGTTTCCGAATATGATCGCCAAATTGGCTTACAAGCAGGGATGAGTTCAGAAAAACTTTTGACTATTCACAACGGCATGAAAGATGTTGGGATGGATCTAAGGGCGAATCCAGCTCAAGCTGCACCCATTAGGGTGGCCATGGTAGCTCGTTTTGACCGACAAAAGGATCATCAGACCCTGATCGAAGCTTTTAAAGATCTCCAGGGAGAGTTACTCTTAATTGGCGACGGACCTGGTTTAGAAGAGATCAAAGCGAGAGTAGAACAGTTAGGCATGAGCGATCGAGTATCTTTTTTGGGTTTTCGCCAAGACATAGCTGAAATTCTCGCAACCGTACAAATTTATGCTTTGATTTCTAACTGGGAAGGTTTACCCTGTACCATTATCGAAGCCATGCGGGCTGGCTTACCAGTAGTGGCATCGGACGTGGGGGGTGTTAGGGAAATTGTGCTGGATGGACAGACAGGTTATTTAGCCCCTCGGGGAGATATCCAGACTGTGCGCCAAAAGCTCGATTATTTACTGAGCAACGAACAAGCTCGAATTAGCATGGGCATTCTCGGTCGCCAAAAATATGAATCCCAACTAACATTTCAGCATATGTATGCCAAGACCTTAGCTACGTATCAAGCAGCGATCGCCCAAAAATCTTAAATTAATCAATCGATCAATGAACTATATCCCTTTGAATCAAACAGTGAATCACACTCAAACAGTCAAACAACCAATCCTTCTCTCAACACCGCACATTGGCGAGCAAGAACTCAAGTTTGTCCAAGAAGCTTTTCATACTAATTGGGTAGCGCCTGTGGGGCCTCACATTGACGCTTTTGAGCAAGAATTCTCTCAAACAGTAGGTTCTAGACATTCTGCGGCTTTGGCATCAGGTACCGCTGCATTGCATCTAGCATTGAAACTAGCTGGAGTGAAAGCGGGGGATGAAGTTTTTTGTTCCACCTTCACCTTTATTGCCAGCGTGAGCCCCATTACCTATTTGGGGGCGACTCCTATCTTTATTGATAGCGATCGCACTTCTTGGAATATGGACCCTGAGCTATTGGAAACCGCCCTGAAGGCAAAAGATAAGCTGGGAAAATTACCTAAAGCGGTGGTGTTAGTCCATCTTTATGGTCAAAGTGCCGACATCGAACCCATTGCTCAAATTTGCGATCGCTATGGAATCCCTTTGATCGAAGATGCAGCGGAAGCTTTAGGGGCAACTTATAAAAACACTTCCCCTGGCACTTGGGGACGGGCAGGCATATATTCTTTCAATGGCAATAAAATTATTACTACCTCTGGCGGGGGCATGTTGGTTTCCAACGATGAGCAGTTGATTAGTCAGGCAAAATTTTTAGCCACCCAGGCTAGGGATCCCGAACCTCACTACGAACATACCCAAATTGGTTTTAATTATCGACTTAGCAATATCTCAGCCGGGATTGGGCGAGGACAGCTAATGGTACTAAAAGAAAGAGTTGCTGCCCGTCGTCGCAACTTCAGCTTTTACCAAGATGCTTTGGGAGATTTACCTGGGATCGGTTTCATGCCGGAGGCTGACTTTGGAAAATGCACCCGTTGGTTAAGCTGCGTCACTTTCGATCCTAGTATTGGGGGAATTGATCGAGAACGAGTCCGCCTGAAACTCCTAGAGCAACAGATCGAAACTAGACCTGTATGGAAACCAATGCATTTACAGCCAGTATTTAAAGATTGTGAATGTATCAACAATGGAGTCGCGGAAGATTTGTTTGCCAACGGCTTGTGTTTACCCTCTGGCTCCAATCTCACAGACGATGATCTACAACGAGTAACAGTGGAGATAAAGAAACTGTATAGCAAATAGCTCAATTTAAGTGATAAATACATTAAAACTTTTTATTTAATTCTAAGTTTTTCAGATATTCTATTATCAGTAGATTTACATATGTATTTTTACTATTACAGTTGCTTGATTTACTTTATTTAATTTCCAATAACGCCACTAAAAATATAAAAATTGATTATGAACTCTTCACAAAATTCTTTTGGATCTGATCAATATTGGCAGATAATTAAGAGACAGCGCTTCATGGGTTCGGTAGTTTTTCTGACAGTACTTACTTTGGGAGTTGTTGTTAATACTCTTAAACATAGTGTTTATGAAGCAGAGGCAAAACTTAAGTTTAAAGGCAATACTGTTAGTTCATCCCTCACGGAAGTTAGCAAAACCATCAGCAACTTAAAACCAATTGTTGACCAGGGAAATCCTCTTGATACAGAGGCAGAAGTGTTGCGTTCCGTCCCGATCATCACTAAAACGATCAACGATCCTGAACTTCAACTCAAAGATAGTGATGGAGAGAAATTAAGCGTTGATCAGTTCCGCAAGAATTTAAAAGTAGATTCGATTGTATCGACAGATATTTTGGAAGTTAGCTACGCCAGCAAAGATCCTGAACAAGCGGCGAAGATAGTCAATGTCCTGATTGAAAATTATCTAGAAAATAATTCTTTCGTCAATAAGGCTGAGGCGGCAGCAGCGAAAAAAATTGTTGAAGGACAATTACCAGAACTGCTAAACTCCTTACGAGAAACTGAATTAGCGATACGTCAACTAAAGGATGCGAATGAATATATTGATCCTCAACAAGATAACTACGTCTCGATTTTCAGAATGCAAGAAATCCGTAAGGGTATATCTGAAGCCGAGGGCGATTTATCGAGTGATATATCCCAGGCTAACTATATTAGAAATGAACTGGGTCTAACAGCAAAGCAGGCAGTGATCCTCGCTAATATTAGTCAATCACCTGAAGTAAAAGAGACGATTTTAAAACTGCAAGGAGCAGAATCCGAGTTAGCCGTGGCTCAAGCTCGTTTTACTCTTAATAGTCCTAATGTAGTTGAGGCTCAGGCACAAGTGAGTTCTTTGAAAAAATTACTTGAAAAACAAACCATTACAATTGGTGGAGAGGGGGCAAGAGCAATTATCAGCAAGCTCAAAACTGGAGAAATTCAGCAGGATCTTACTAGTGAGTTAGTAAATCTGGAAACTAGTAGTTCTGGTCTGAGAAAAAAAATTGCTAACTTGAAAAGAGCTGAACAAGAGCAACTTGCTAAGATGCAACAAGCGCCTTTCCTAGAAGAAAAACTTCGAGGCTTAACTAGAGAGCAAGACTCATTAGAATCTACTTACAAAGATTTACAGCTACAGCTACAGAATATTAGAAACGCTGAAAGCCAAGAGCCAGGTAATATCAGGGTGATTTCTAATGCGATTGTACCCACGGAACCCATTTCTTCTCGTGCGGTGGGTTATTTAGCTTCCTGTTTTCTAGCATCTTTGGCAGCCGCAATGGTTATTTATCTGTCGGAAGTTAGAGAAAGAACAGCAACTATTGATGGAGTGAGACAGATTAATAATTATGCTTCTAGTGCGTTAGAAACAATTCCTGAAGTACACCAAATCAGAGCGTTAACAGATGAAGAATTGCGCCGACTAACAGCAGAGATAATGAGATTGTATAGTAAATAGTTCAATTTGGATTAAATGCTCATTAAAACTTTTTATTTTATTTTAAGTTTTTCGGATACTATATCTTAAGTAGATTTACATATGTGCTTTCTTACAAATACTTAATTTATTTTCAAATAACGCCACTAAAATATAACAATTGATTATGAACTCTTCGCAACCCTCTTTAGGAACTGATCAATATTGGCAAATACTTAAAAGACGTTGGCTTCCAGGTTCGGTAGTTTTTCTAACAGTACTCACCCTAGGTGTGGTTGCCAATACTCTTAAGCAGAGTATTTACCAAGCAGATGCAAAACTTAAGTTTAAAGGCAATACTGTAAGTTCATCCCTAACTGAGGTTAGCAAAGCGATCGGTGCTTTAACGCCAATTGTTGAGCAGGGAAATCCGCTTGATACTGAAGCGGAAGTTTTGCGATCTGTACCGATGATCAAAAAAACGATTAACGACCCAGAACTTCAGCTCAAAAATAGTGATGGGGAGAAATTAAGTGTTGATGAGTTTCTTAAGAATTTAAAAGTAGGTTCAATTGTATCAACTGATATTTTAGAAGTTAGCTACGCCAGCCAAAATCCAGAAGAAGCGGCAAAGGTGGTGAATATCTTGATTAAAAATTATCTAGAAAATAATTTAGTCGTCAATAAAGCTGAAGCAGTATCCGCCAAAGAGTTTCTTGAAGGACAATTACCCAAGGTACAAGAGTCCTTGCTA
Organism: Cyanobacteriota bacterium; assembly: GCA_046050865.1. Classification (GTDB taxonomy): domain Bacteria; phylum Cyanobacteriota; class Cyanobacteriia; order Cyanobacteriales; family Xenococcaceae; genus Waterburya. Next base: position 7,633 of record JBJOPG010000041.1, on the reverse strand, counting down.
GAAACAGAAACGGCAATCCGTCGAATTAAAGAAAGTAATGAATTTATTGCCCCGGACGAAGACACTAGGGCGATGATTGAGGGCATGCGAGAACTTCAAGCGGAAATATCTAAAGCCCAAGGAGAAATGGCAAGTGCCGATTCTCGAGCTAGCTATATTAGAAATAAACTAGGTTTGACAGCAGAACAAGCGGTCGTATTAACTACTGTGAGTCAGGCACCCGAAATCAGGGAGACCATCGCCAAGCTACAGAGTGCGGAATCTGAGTTGGCAGTTGTCCAAGCCCGTTTTACCCCCAATAGTCCTAATGTGATTGAGCTGAGGGAACAGGTGGATTCTTTGAAAAAATTATTGGGCAAACAAACTGTGTCCATTGGTGGCGAGAAAGCCAAAGATATTATTGACAATATCAAAACTGGAGAAATTCAGCAGGAACTTACCAATGAATTGATTAACCTTGAAGCCAGTAACTTTGGTCTTAAGAAACAAATTGCTAGCTTGACGGAAATTGAACAGAGTCGTCGAGCTAGAATTAAGCGAGTGCCCGAGCTAGAGCAGAAATTACGGAAATTAAATAGAGAGTTAGATTCTTTGGAATCTACCTACAAAGTTTTATGGCAGCAGTTACAGACAGTTAGAATTGCTGAAAGCCAAGATCCTGGAAATGTTAGGGTGATCTCTAATGCTGTTGTCCCTGTTGAACCTATTTCTTCCCGCGCCGTAGGTTATCTAGCCTCTGGTTCATTAGCTCTTTTAGCTGCGGCAGGAGTAATTTATCTGCTAGAAATGAGCGATAAATCCATCAAAACCATTGATGAAGCCAAACAACTTTACGGTTATCCTTGGTTGGGAACAATTCCTGGAATGGACAAAAACAAGGTACTAAGTTTACCAGGCTCTAAACAAGACTCCTTGATTCCCAAAATTGTGGTTCGAGATCACCCCTCGCTACCTTTAAGTGAATCCTATCGAATGCTCCAGTCCAATATTAAGTTCTTGAACTCTGGTCGTTCGGTCAATAGTATTGTGATTACTAGTTCTGCCGCTCAAGAAGGCAAATCGACAGTAGCTGCCAATCTAGCTGCATCCATGGCCCAGATCGGCAACAAGGTTTTGTTGGTAGATGCTGATCTACACCATCCTGTACAGCATCATATTTGGAATACTCACAATGATCGCGGTCTAAGCAACGTAGTCGCCGAGCAATTAGACCCCAGAATGGTAATGGAAGAAGTGCTACCAAATTTGGATTTGATTACCTCTGGAACCACAATTCCTGCTTCTGCTGCTCTTCTTGATTCTCAAAGAATGAGAATGCTAATCGATTACTGGTCTGAATCCTATGATTATGTGATCATTGATACACCTTCTTTAGACTTGACTGCTGACGCGCCCATTATGGGTCGTATAGCTGATGGCGTTTTGTTAGTTGTTAAGCCAGGTTCTGTGGATCGCTCCCAAGCCTCCTTTACAAAAGAAATTCTCGACCAGTCTGGCCTTAATATGTTGGGCATTGTCTTTAATGGAGTTGCTTCGCAATTTGACTCTCGCTCCTATTCTCCATCTCTGATGCCAGAACCAAGAGGTATCACTTTGCCTCTCAATAAATTACCAGGTACTTCTAGCCAAGAAGAAATGTGGGATACAATTTCTGCTCTGGCAAGGGAATCCAGGAGAGAACGTCTAGCTAGCAACTTAGATGATACTGAATTAAGACAAGCTCCTTTAGACAAGTTAGAAGAAATGGTCTTCCATCTACAGCGAGATCTATCTGATTTGACTAGACTGGTAAAAGAGCAGGAAGATGAATTATCTACTCAACGTCAAAAAGTTAAGAAGCTCCAGCGTCAGGCTAACGTTGCCAGTGAAAATGAACTGTTGCAGGTTGAAAACCAGTTGAGTCAAGAGCAGGAAAGAAAAAGTATGCTGGATGAAACTTTAGTCGGTCAAAAACGTAATTTAGAAAAACGCCGTGAAATGCTTCATCAATATCAGCAGGTACTAGAAAGTAGAAAAATGTTAACTCTTTAATTTGCAGTAATTTTCTGAGTTATGAAGCGGAAGAATCCGTAGAAAACAGTAAAGTAAACAGTAAATAGTCGGGAAGATAGCTTACATTGACTAGATTGACTAGATATGGAAGGTTATTTCCTGACTTTTTTTATTATGCTTACCTAACGTCAAAACTTGAGTGAGAAATCAGATGAAAATTATCTTACTGGGGCTAATTCGCGGTTATCGTCAATTCATTTCTCCTTTGTTTCCTCCATCATGTCGCTTTCAGCCTACTTGCTCCCAGTATGCAATCGAAGCGATCGCCGCCTATGGAACAATTAAAGGTAGTTGGCTAGCGATCGCCCGTATTTTACGGTGTCATCCTTTTCATCCAGGGGGCTATGATCCTGTTCCTACTGAAGATGAAAACCCCCATGATGCTAAATAACTTTAGTGTGGGTATAGCCTTTTTAAGCTGGTTTCTAACTTCTAAGCGCTCTGCCAGTTCACATAAGGTAGCTTCGCGGCAGTAAGCTTGACCTTTTCGGCATTACTCACTAACAGTCCACAATTATCCCAAGTACCCTTGAGGAACATTTCTCGTGAACCTTCATTCAGCCGCACGGGAATAGATACATTAGACAAATTCTCACTAGTGATCGACATCGTAACTAGATCCACTGTGACCTGAGCTTCAGGATTTGCCTTAATTAACCCCTGGAGCTGCTGTATTTCCTCCGGATTAGCCATGAGACAAGGAACACCGATCGCTACGCAATTACCAGAAAAGATCTCAGCAAAGCTTTGTCCGACAATTGCCTTAATACCCCATTTAGCTAAAGCTTGGGGAGCATGTTCGCGGGATGAACCACAGCCAAAGTTATTATTAACGACGAGAATTGTTGCTCCTTGGTATTGAGGCTGATCAAAAGGATGATTACCGTCGCTTTGGGCGCGATCATCAGCAAAAGCATGTTCTCCTAAACCATCGAAGGTAACACAGCGAAGAAAACGAGCAGGAATAATCCGATCTGTATCGATATCATTTCCTTCAACGGCGATCGCCTTACCTGAGATTTTTTTAACTTCACTCATAGTTATGGTTACTGAATGGTTTACTGATCACTAATTCTTTTTTGCCAATCTTGATCGATCTTATCGGTATCTTTAAGGTTTTGATCCAACAAGTCATTTTCTGTAGTGTAAGCGATGTCGCGATCGCCAATTACTTTTTGGTTAGCGAACTGGCTGGCATAGGCTAATTTCCCTACTAGAGACTGGTCTGGTTGATTAAGGGCGATCGCTCTTTGTTCTCGCTCTTGATTGCGGTTAATGATGCGCGGATTGCGTCCTTGAATCCAGAAATAACGTACTAAGGGAATTAAAAGATACAAAACACCATAGCCGAGTAAAAACCAGGAAGCTGAGTCGGCAAAAGCTACCACTCCCCCTAACTGGGTTGCGATCGCACCATCCTGTAACAAAGTCTCCAGCACAAATGCCAGAATAACATTTAATGCCCCTAAGCCAGCCGCTAGTGTAATCTGGCTCCCATTGGCTTGACTAAAGCGCCATAGCTTTTCTTGTAAATAACTTGCCGTTGAGGTGGATTCTGCTCGGCGACTAGCCATTACTTGTAATTCGGGAAAGTAATAAATAATCTCTCCTTGGGGGGAAACTTCGGGATAACCGTTGAAGCGGCTCAGTACTGGAATCATATAGTCTTCATCTTGATCTATTTCATCGACATAAGGAGCAATCTGTTCTCCCACCACAGCACCTTGGTTATGGCGGATAATCGCACCAATCTCCTGCCAACGATTTTCTTCCAAATCGATATTAGGATTACCATCACCGAATAAGAAGGAAAAAACAGATTCTAAAAAGTTCATCTGATAATTACTGGCTTGTCTTCGGCGCTGAAGACGACGCTGATTGTAGCCAGGATCGAACCACCAAAAGATATCTCCCAGCCAAAAATGAGGCATGAAGAAACCGCCTCCATAACCACCTCCGTAACCTCCACTATTTTCTTCCCGCTCTTCATTAGCAGAATTCATAGCGATCACAATCAGCACAATTGCTACTACCATCAGCAAAATCGAGGCGATTAAAATAATGCCAAAGGAAATCCGAATGAGATAAAACAAAATTCGCCAAATTTTCTGCCAAGTCTTTTGCCAACGCAGTCGCCAATATTTATTACGGAGAATCGAGCGAAAATTTTGGGGAAATAGATAAACGACATCTCCCGATTCCGCTACCTGTAAATGTCCTCCAGCTTCACTAGCGAGGGCTAATAACCCTTGTTGGGCAAAATTCAGTTCTAACCCTGCTTTTGCTGCCACATCACCTACCGTGACGCGATAATCGAGCTGTTCAATAGACTTAACAATCTTGGGGTCAGGAATCATTGTTTACCACAGGAATAGAGTCATACTTGCTTACTTTATTTTATCGTTTTCAAATTTATGGTTGGCAATCTTTGCCTTACTTTTGCCTTAAGATAATTTTGATGAGACTAGACAAGGAAAGTTTGATAATGGTCAAAACAGCTTCGACTATGCTGGCTTTAGGCACCTCTGCCCCTGAGTTTCAATTGCCTGATGTAGTATCAGGAAAGACAATATCTTTAACCACTTTTTCTGGTAGCAAAGCATTATTAATGATGTTCATTTGCCAGCACTGTCCTTTTGTTAAGCATGTTCAGCTAGAGTTAGCCAAAATTGGTCGTGACTATAGCGATCGCCCTTTAGGCATAGTAGCTATCAGTGCTAATGATGTGGCAAACTACCCAGACGATTCCCCTGCAAAGCTCCAGCAAATGGCGCAGGAATTGCACTTTAATTTTCCTGTTTGCTATGACGAAAGCCAAGCAGTGAGTAAATCCTACACCGCAGCCTGTACCCCAGATTTCTTTTTGTTTGATGATTCCAATAAGCTTGTCTATCGTGGTCAACTAGATGATAGTCGTCCCAGTAATGGTGTTCCTGTGACGGGTCAAGATCTCCGACAGGCAATTAATGCTGTATTGCAGGATCAAAAGCTGAGCGGTTCGCAAAAGCCGAGTATTGGCTGCAATATTAAATGGAAACCTGGTAATGAACCCGATTATTTTGGCTAGATTATTCTAATTGTGACGATAAAACTATAAAAGATGCCGTAATTCTGGATTGTCATAAAGAGACTTGACGATTTCTTTGATATCCTGAGTCTGGTTTTTATCCACTACGAGGGTAACTTTGCCATCACGAACAATTACTACGTCTTTTAAGCCAATGGTGACAATTACTTCATCATCATCGCTAGCATAAATTACTGCGTCTTGCGTGTTTTTGCTGATATGAGTACCCAATTCGACATTATCCTGTTCTCCCTTCAGTAACCGCTCTACTCCATTCCAATCCCCCAAATCGTCCCAGCCAAAATCGGCAGGGAGGACGTAGGCTAGTTGCGTTTTTTCCATCAGAGCATAGTCAATACTTTCCTTGGCTAATTCACCATAGGCATCACGACCTTTTGTCGATAAAGCATTCAGCAATTCGGGGGCATACTTGGCTAATTCGTCTAACATAACTTTTGCCTGGAAGATAAACATCCCGCTATTCCAGCTAAAATTTCCTGTCTCGATAAATGACTGGGCGGTAGCTTCGTCTGGCTTTTCTGTGAAGCGGATTACCTGATATACAGGCAATTGATTAATTTCTCCCTGTTTTTCTCCCTGTTCAATGTAACCATAACCAGTGGCGGGCTGATTAGGGGTAATCCCCAAAGTCACAATTGATGGCTTGGCAAGAGCTTGTTGAACGGCAGCTTGGAGAGTTTTGTGATAGGCAGCAACATCCCCAATCCAATGATCGGCGGGGAAAAAGCCCAACACGGCATCTTCGCCATATTTTTTAGCTACTTCTAAGGTTGCCCAGGCGATCGCTGGTGCCGTGTCTCGACCTTGGGGTTCGACCAAAATATTGGATTTGGATAAATTCGGCAATTGCTTCTCTACCCCCTCCGCAATGATTTCCGAGGTAATTACCCAAAGATTGTCCCAACCTCCAGCTAAATCCAGAAGACGTTCTGCGGTAGACTGTAAGAGGCTTTTTCCACTACCATCCAAACAAAGAAACTGCTTAGGTCTTCGACGACGACTCACTGGCCAAAAACGTTCTCCTTTACCACCAGCTAGAATAATCGGGATTAATTTTAGTTCCATTTACTTTTTCGATAATCATGCAGGACATTGAGGATAATATAAGCAAATTTACGCAATAAACTTCAGTTAGTAAAGCTTATTGATATTTAAAATAATGCAGTCATTATAATGCAGTCACTGTTTGACTAAGACTTAATTGATAATTTCAGCCTAGAAATCTAGATCATTCGCATGAATCAAAAGCGATCGCCTAACAGCAAACCATCCTCAAGACCAACAGAACAACAGCAAGTTAAATCAACTGAATTTCCAGAAAGCGATCTCGAAGTATATCTCGAAGATAATCCCCTTGTCGAACTATTATCTAATCCACATCGATCTGACCTACATCGACACAACTTATGGCAAAAATTTTGGAGGTCTTGGTGGCAGAATTCTTCCAAGTCATATTTTAGCCGAGGTTTTTTTTGGGGGGGATTAGTTAGCCTGACTTCTATTCTATCCGCTATTGGTGGCATGGCTTTGACCCACATTGATTTCGTAGAACAGCAAGTATCTCAAAGACTTCCAGGCAATAATTCTGAAAAATCAGAAAAATTGGCGGTGATGGAGGATTCGACTTTAACCATCCCCCTTCAGGTCTTATTGGTGGAAGTTGAGCCTGATGCTAATTCTTTAGTGGACTTTTCGGCAACGGCGAGGGGCAAAAGCAAGACGGTTTTACTACTCAAAGTTGAACCAGAGTTAAATTTAGCTCAAGCAATTAATATTCCTCTGAATGCTCAAATACAAATACCTGGATTTGGTCAAGGAACCGTCAAAGATGCCTATCGACTTGGGGGCATGAATCTATTGTCTCAGGCGATTGATCGGCTGCCAGGAGACTTTAGAGTAGATCGCTACCTGCGCACTACCCCTGGTATCTTTGAGCAGCTTATGGATAGTGGCAAAATCACCTTGGAAAACTGCGATCCTCGCCTTGAAAGCTGTAGCGACGAAATAGACCAAGTTATTCGACAACAAGATGCTTTTGAAACTATTCGACAACGTTTCAATATCCCTAATTATTTAACTAGCTTTGAAACAGCGATCGCCCAGGTCGAACCACAGTTAGATAAAAATATCTCGACCGCAGAAATTATCTCTGTGGCTAATTTTATTAAAGAGCTAGAACCTGAAGAGATCACTGTAGATTTATTACCAGGATATACTCCAGGTCAACCAATCAAAATCGGTAAAAATGGTAACTCCAATAAGCTCAAAAACCTTCAGGGACAGGGGAAAATAACCACAGACCCTACAGTTCTTTCAGATCAAGCAACTCCCTGGTCTACTCTAGATCCCCATATCCTATCCGCTAGGAATAGCGCGTTTCAGAAGAATCCTGTGGCAGTGCAGAATACGACTGATCGCCCAGAATTAGGAAGAAGAGTTGTAGCTTATTTAAGACAGCGAAATTTTCGTGAGGTTTATTTAGTGGAACCCAGC
>JBJOPG010000040.1:0-27403 GCA_046050865.1 Cyanobacteriota bacterium | reverse complement strand
TCTGGACGAGAGGGCACAGCACGACTAACTAAGGAAAGATTGTTTTTCAGGTCTAATGAAGCGCAGATAATTTTCATCTCGGAATCGAACTCAAGGAATGTTGCCCATCGATTGTACTATTTTCCGTCTTAGGTGGATGAGCTTTTTTGTCAGCTTCTAGCTTCTAGCTCCTAGCTTTTAGCTTTTAGCTTTTAGCTAATTTCTTTGATTAGGGAGATGATCCAAGCCAAGGCAATTATGATTAAGACAAAAATTTCTAAACTTTTAAGTGGGGCAGGAAAGGATAACCATTGCCGAATTAAGCTCGTGGTCAAGGGATTAGCTCCGCTAGCCTGTGGATCGCGCCAAGGAAGAAGATGTTGACGCCACAAAGCAGGACTATCTTGGCTCCGAAATCGCCAATGCAGCATTGATAAGACTAGTGGAACCCCCCCCACATGAAGAGCGATCGCCATCACTAAAATTAGCCAAGCAACAAGATGAGCAGAATACCAGAAATGATTAAGTTCTCCTTGAGGTAGCCACTTTTCACTCATCATCTTGCCCGAAAAAAGCGCAAAAGTTAGAGCCAAAATACTTGCGGTATTAACCAAACGATGTAAGGTATACCACCAGATTGGTTGCCCCACTTGAGCTAGTTTATTCAGGGTGTTGGACTGAATTAATCTTCGTTGACCTTGATTAAAAGCATAAACCACAAACAAAGGGAAAATCAGTAAAGTCCAGAGTCCAAAGGTGCCGTGAATCCCTTCAATTTCCTGAAATTTAGGCAAGGGTATGGTGCCCCACCGTCCGTCGTAGGTGTTGTAAGTCCAAAAAGCTGTAATTATTGCCGCGATCGCACTTAAGCCAGTTAAACCATGAAGTATACGCAGCAGCAGCGGTTGATAAGGTTGCGAAAATTTTGCCGACATAAACTTAACTACTTTAGAGATCAAATAGCTAGTGCTAACATTACTAAGCAAAGCTCATGATATCTAGTTTATTTAATTTATTTTAGGTTTACATTAGTGGCACAGGTCATAGTCGAAAATGTCTATAAAAGCTACTCGCGCGGGCAAGTAAAACAAGTTGATTCAGCGAAACAACCATCAGCTAGCCATCCAAGCAAAGATAAATCTCAGCCAGTTAGTGTCTTGCGGGATATTAACTTTACCGTTGAGTCTGGAGAGTTTTTAGTTTTGGTGGGGCCATCGGGTTGTGGTAAAAGTACCCTGTTGCGGCTGCTAGCGGGTTTGGAGGAATTGACGGGAGGCAATATTACCATTGGCGATCGCTTAATCAACAATTTACCCCCCAAAGCGAGGGATATTGCCATGGTGTTCCAAAATTATGCCCTCTATCCCCATCTAAATATTTACGATAATCTTGCTTTTGGGTTACGACGTAATTCGCGAACCGATAGTAAAGAGCAAGTCGGCTCTAATCTTTGGTCAAGTGCTTTAACGGCAACAACTCGTTATTTGCCTCGCAGTTTGAGGTATATGTCAGCTAAAGAAAAGCAAGTACGAGATCAGGTACGCTATGTGGCAAGTTTATTGCAGATTGAACCGTTATTAAATCGGTTACCAAAGGAGCTATCTGGGGGGCAAAAACAACGGGTAGCCCTAGGGAGAGCGATCGCTCGCAATCCTCAAGTCTTTTTGATGGATGAGCCATTATCTAACCTCGATGCCAAGCTAAGAACTCAAACCCGTGCCCAGATTGTTCAGATCCAGCGACAGCTAAAGACAACGACAGTTTATGTCACCCACGACCAGACGGAAGCCATGACCATGGGCGATCGCATTGCAGTGATGAACAACGGACAAATTCAGCAAATTGCCCCACCGTTAGAAATTTATGAGCGACCAGCCAATCGTTTTGTCGCCGAGTTTATTGGTTCGCCACCGATGAATTTTTTACCCGTGGAGCTAAAATCTCCTCTCAAGTTAGTTAGCCCACATTTTGCCCTGGAGTTACCAGACATCTGGACAAAACCACTGCAACAAAGTCAGGCAAAATCTCTGATTTTAGGTATCCGTCCCCAACATTTAGCTGTTGCTTCAGACAGTGCTCCAGAAAGTTCTCAAGAAAGGGAATCCAGCATCCAGATTGAGGTGGATTTAGTTGAAGCCCTGGGAAATGAGACCTATATCTCCACTCACCTAACGGCACAACCTGATACCACTCTGACGGTATCTCTACCACCAGATCAACGAGTGAGAGTTGGCGATCGCCTTTGGTTGAGTATTAATACCAATAAGATCCATCTTTTTACAGTTGATGATGGACGGGCGATCGCTTTTTAATAGCTTTTGAATAACAGTTGCCACATGTAAATTTTTTACCATGATTAGAACACCAGATTGGGTCAAAAATGCCGTTTTTTATCAAATATTTCCCGATCGCTTTGCCCGCCGAGAATCTCCCCTAAAAGGACAATGGCAAGCCACCAGCTATGAAGCTTGGGGGACAACACCAACTTACCAAGGATACAAAGGAGGAAATTTGTGGGGCGTAATTAACCAGCTAGACTACATTCAAGATTTAGGAGCAAATGCCATTTACTTTACGCCGATCTTTCAATCGGCTTGTAACCATCGTTACCATACCCACGACTATTATCAAGTAGACCCCATATTAGGGGGCAATGTCGCTTTTGAGGCACTGATCGAAGCTGCCCATGAACGAGGGATCAAAATAGTGCTAGACGGAGTATTTAACCATGCTAGCCGTGGCTTTTTCTTTTTTAACGATATTCTGGAAAATGGCCCCAACTCTCCCTGGTTAGATTGGTTCAAAATCCTTGATTGGCCTTTATCTGCCTACGACGGAAGTAAACCAGCCAACTATGAATGCTGGGTTGGCGATCGCGCTTTGCCTGAATTTAATCATGATAATCCCCAAGTCAAGGAATATATCATGCAGGTGGCTGAATACTGGCTAGATCAAGGAATCGATGGTTGGCGTTTGGATGTGCCCCACGAAATTGATACCCCTGGGTTTTGGCAAGAATTTCGCGATCGCGTCAAGGCAGTTAACCCAGAAGCCTATATTGTGGGAGAAATCTGGGGTGATGCTAGCCCCTGGCTAGATGGAACACAATTTGATGGAGTGATGAACTATCGCTTTACCGAAGCGGCGATCGCTTTTGCGGGAGGGGATAAGTTTCTACCTGAATTTTGTCATGGTGAATTAAGACCCTATCCACCAATTTCTGCTCCTGAATATGCCATCCGGATTGATGCCTTGTTGAAGCTCTATGACTGGGAAATTCAACTTACTCAACTCAACTTGTTAGATAGCCACGATACCTCCCGCATGTTGACCGCCGTAGGGGAAGATAAAAACAGTTTTATGCTGGCAACGGTATTGATGATTACTTTTCCTGGTGCTCCCAGTATTTACTATGGCGACGAAGTTGGTTTATTAGGGGGTAAAGATCCTGATTGTCGTCGTGGGTTCCCAGCCGCCGATCAATGGGATCGAGAGATTTTTAAAGCTTATCAACAGCTAATCGCCTTACGTCATCAACACTCAGCTTTACGTACAGGAACTTATAAAACTCTCTACGCAGAGCAAAATTTATATATCTTTGCTCGTGTTTTGCCTCAAGCAGTGGTAATCATAGCCGTTAACGTGGGCACAGATCAGGCTGAGACGGTCTTTAAAGCAACTGAATTACCGTTTCACCCCGAAAAAATTGTTTATGGTTCAGGTACCATAGACTGGCACAACACTCCTGAAGGTAAAAAACTGGAGTTGGCTCTTCCTGCCCAAAGCAGCATCATAGTCGCTTGAATTAATGTAGGGGCGAATGGTCATTCGCCCTAACGATACATGTGTAAATAACAGAATTTAATTTGATATTAATTTGCGATTAAAACAACGGCTAAACGATCATTTAACTCAGATTGTACGGGAAAGAGATCCCTATCTTAATTCTGGGGGGCATTTTTTAGTTAGGGAATATATTCGCGATACTTTAAGTCAATGGGGAGAAGTAGAAGTTCACGAGTTTAAATTTCAGGGCAAAACCCATCAGAATTTAATTCTCAATCTCAACTCAGCCTCTAATTCAGATTTCCCACCAATCTTGATTGGCGCTCATTACGACGCTGTGCCAGGAACACCTGGAGCAGATGATAATGCTACGGGAGTGGCGGTTTTGTTAGAAATGGCAGAGGTATTCGCCAGTAATCCTCTTAAGTATCCCGTCAGACTAGTAGCCTTTGATCTCGAAGAGTATGGCTTGTTAGGTAGTACTGCTTATGCTAGATATCTTAAAGACAAGGAACAGAAATTAAGACTCATGTTGTCCCTAGAAATGCTGGGCTATTGCGATCGCGCTCCAGGTTCTCAAACTTATCCCGATTTGATTAAAGCTTTATATCCAGATACTGCCAATTTCATCGCTTTAGTAGGGAACTTATCCGCCTTCCTGGACATGAATTGTCTGGGTAGACAAATGAAGAAACACGGCACACCCATTGAAGTCTTGCCAGATCCCAGTGCTGGTAAATTAGTTTCGATTACCGGGTTTAGCGATCACTATCCGTTCTGGCAACAAAAATACCGTGCCATCATGGTGACGGACACGGCAATGTTACGCAATCCGCACTATCACCAAGCTAGTGACACCATTGAAACTCTAGATCTAGACTTTTTAACAAATACTTGCCAGAGTCTAATCGCGGCTTTAAGAACAATTAAATAGTAGCGATCGCAGATCACTTACTAACTCCGAACTCGACGCGACGTCAGGAGCTAATCCTTTAGGGCGAACTCCGAACTCTAAACATACTTAATATACTCATAAACATTAAGATACTGACTGCCCGCAGCCTTCCAAGAATAGTCATATTCCATACCCTGCTGAACTAACTGCTCAAATTCCTTAGGATACTCATAATAAAGCCCGATCGCTCTCGCCATAGCTGACTCTAAAGCAGGGTTATCCATTTGATAGAATACATAGCCGTTGCGTTTTTCGGGCGCATGGTCAGGATCGTAATCGCGGTCAAATACTGTACTGAGCAGACCGCCGACACCACGAACAATAGGCACCGTACCATATTTGAGACTAATTAGCTGAGTTAAGCCGCAGGGTTCAAAGTTACTAGGAACAACGATCATATCTGCCCCAGCATAGATTAAATGTGCCAATTCCTCGTCATAACCAATTTCTAGGTGCACATCAGGATTATTGTTGAGGAAATATTTTTCGTGAAGGAACTTGCTATTGACTTCGGAAGATGTTCCTGAACCCAACAGGACATATTGAGCATTATGCTGAAGAGCATAGTAAATAGAATGATGTACTAAATGTACTCCTTTCTGTTCATCTAGACGACCAATATAAGCAATAATTGGCTTATCAGACTCCTGTAACAGTAATTTTTGACGTAGAGCCTGTTTATCCTTCGCTTTGTCCTCTAATTTGTTGATGTCGTAGTTAACGGGAATTAATTTATCTGTGGCGGGATTCCAGAAATTGTAGTCAACGCCATTGAGGATACCGCTAAATTTATCTTGATGGATTTCTAAAGTATGACCCAAGCCATAGCCCACATCGGTAAAGCGAGCTTCCCAAGCGTGGTGAGGGGAAACGGTATTAACATAATTACTATAGACAATCCCGCCCTTCATCATGTTCAGCGCAAAGGGATTGAAGTTGTCCTGAAGACGGGAATAATCGAAGTAGTATTCTGGTCGATTTAAACCTGTGGCAGCCAGGATTTCATTCCCACAGCTACCTTGGTGTCTAAAGTTATGGATGGTGTAGCAAACCCGTTGACGTTCCATACCGTAGTATTGATACATCTCGTAGAGCATTACAGGGATTAAACCAGTTTGCCAATCATGACAGTGAATAATATCAGGGCGTTTGTTGCTTTTGAGCAAGAATTCCATGGCTGCCTTACTAAAGAAAGCAAATCGCATGGGGTCATCATGGCTACCATAGACATGACCACGATTAAAGAACTGATCTTGGCTTTTGGGCTGGATAAAGAAACAAACTCTCCCGTGTACCCAACCACAGAAAACATCACACTTGATTTCCCCTCCATACCAAGGCACCCCCAAATCGCGATAAGCATCATGCAACCCCCAAATATGGTCATATCGCATACAGTCATACATGGGTAGAATTAGTTCAACGCAATGCCCTCGCTCCTCTAATTCTCGACTCAATCCGTAAACGACATCTCCTAAACCACCAGCTTTAATCACAGGAGCGCATTCGGAGGCAATTTGCACGATGTACATGATTTATTTCTCTCTTAATAAAACTTCATAATTATCTATTTTGTTTAAAATTTTAGAACACAAAGTCAATCTACGCGGATTTTATGCGAAAAAAAGCCAAAAAAATTATTTCTATTAACGGTATTGATTAAAGAGAAAAGTAGATTGTGGTACCACGATCGCATTCTCCTTCTGCCCAAACTTTACCACCATGACGATAGATAATCCGCTGTACGGTAGCAAGTCCGATGCCTGTCCCAGGAAATTCAGCCTGACTATGGAGTCTTTGAAAGGCAGTGAATAATCTATCGACATAGGTTTGATCGAATCCAGCGCCGTTATCCCGAATAAAATAGGTCGGTTGAGAGACATTTTCGGTGATCATGCCAAATTCAATCCGAGAACGCGATCGCTTGGAGGTATATTTCCAGGCATTATGGAGCAAGTTGCATAAGACAATTCTCAGTAATTGAGGATCACCTTTGGTTTCTAGATCGGGAGTAATCTGCACTTCTACCTGGCGAAGGGGGTCTTCTCCTTGTAATTCTTCAACAATATCTTGGGCGATCGCACTGAGATTAACTTGGACAGGTTTCATTTGGCTACGAGTTACCCGTGATAGCTCCAAAAGCGCATCGATCAAGTCGCTCATGCGCTTGCTATTTGCCTGAATTCTCTGGAGATAGTGTTTACCGCGATCATCTAGATTGGGCAGATAGTTGTCCCAGAGTACTTGACTAAAGCCGTTAATAATTCTGAGGGGTGCCTGTAAATCATGGGAGACAGAATAAGAAAAAGATTCTAATTCTCGATTGGCAGCTTCTAGCTGGATTGTCCTTTGCGACAAAGCTTCTTGGGTAGCAGCTAAATCAGGAATATCACTGGAAGTACGCAGAAGAGCATAAACATTGCCCTGAGCATCATAGAGGGGAGTTACCACTGTATCAAAGTAGTGAATACCATCAGGTAAAGTTACTTCTTCTTGAATCCGTAATACCTGTTTATAGGTCATTACCTGGTGATGTTGCCAGTCAATTTGTTGAGCATACTCCCAGGCAAAACATTCGGTGATCGTTTTGCGACTGGTTTCATCCCTGGCTAGGTTTAGACTAGTGGCTAATCCAGAATTCATTAAAGAAATGGTGTTGGTATTGACATCCACCACAAACAGAAAGTAGGGCAGCAAGTCGATGATGGTTCTTAATTCAGTTAAAGATTGAGCCGTGCTGTCTGGCATCATTAAGGAACCAGATTCTGGTAAGCCACAACATAAAGCTGAGTCTATTGCGGAAGAAAGTTGATTCTTTTGCTCTTGATCACGCTGATAAGTCGCCGTAATATCAGTCACCAAACCACTTAAACGAACTGCTCGACCTTTAGGACTGTAGTTAAGTTTGCCTTTGGTTTGAATTTGCACCACTTCTTGATTAGACTTGACCACAGAATACTGGATGTCTAAATCTTGATGTGTCTGGATTGCCTTGGCAATCTCTAAATCGACCGATTCTCTTTCTTCAGGGTTAATCGATTGCAAAAAACTTTCATAACTGCCATCAAAATCTTCTAAACCAAGAATGGTGCGACCCCGGTGACAAATATCAACTTGATTGGTAGTTAAATCCCAACTCCAGCTACCTGTTTTAGTGGCTTCCAAGACTAATCTGAGTTTGGCTTCCACCTCCGCCAATTTAGTTTCGTGATCTACCATATCAGTGATGTCTTTAGCGATGGAAATCACTAATTCATCCGCTTCACTTTCAAAACTTAAGGCAGTGGAATATAGCTCCCAATAGAGTTGTGCGCCATTTTTGGTAGCAACAGTTACTTCGCTGCGAATTGCATCTGCCAGTTGCTTCTGCGACTTAATCTTAGTTTGGGTAACTTCGGGAGCAATCTCAATCAAGGAGTTGACAATCTGCTGCAAAGCAGTGGTCGCTTCGATCGCCGTTTGATGAGCAGGAGCGACATACTTGTGATAAAGTTGGCTCGAATTTCTGGCTGGTAGCCTAACTATCTCTCGCTGTTTTACCTGAGCTTTTTGGTTCCACTCGGTAATCGTCGATATTTCTCGCACATCGTAACCACTAGCCTCCAGCCAATTGCGATTGAGGTGAATAATCTCTCCCTGCTGATTATGAACCATTACAGGAAAAGGAGCGTTGGCAAGGCAGGTAGTCAGGGTTTTTTGCCTTAACTGAGGCAACAAAGGGTTAATTGAGGGAGAAAGAGTTAAATCCCCTAGATGATCTTGGGTAAGTTTGGTCTGAGAATGATTAGCGGACTGGGTAGTAGTCTCCTTCGCTTCCCCAATCAAAAACTGAGCTAGTTCAATTTTTTCCAACAGCAGAGGACCAAGATGAAGTTGAGAGCGTCGATCCTGTTGATGCTCAATATTTTGGTTACTACGTACCCACTGATGACAGAGTTTGATATATCCCAAAAAAACAATCAAATAATGATAATAAACAGTGCCTAACAACTCCTTGAGGGCAGCGGATAAATTAGCGGTTTGTTCGGGGTGCAAAAAAATCAAACTAGCACAACGCAGTAAACTAGCTTCCAAGACCGAATTCCTTTCCCAAGCAGTTCCTGGCTGCCATTTACTCTTGAGCACTTCAAGATCCTGCATCACTGCTAACTCGGATTGGGGATATTCCAGTTGGGCTAATGCCAGAATTTCTGTGGCAGAGATTCCCCGCGATCGCAAAGTACAACTATGACAGATGGTGAAGTAATCAATCCCAAAATAGCGAGACAAGAAAACAAACAGCTTCTCTTTGAATTGAGATGGAAAAGGATTATTTACATAAGCAAACAAGGTCTGCTGTACAAGGCTTTGGTAAATTAAGGAGGAGTTAATCGCAGGGGTCAGAAATGCAGGAAAATAACCGAGCTGTTTGATTATTTCTGTCTTTGCCAAGCTTGGACTAGCATGATTCATTGAGGATTTTGAGGTTATTATGCAGATAAAGTTAAAACAGCAGTAAACATCTCATATGCAGATGATCACAATATAGGTTAACTTTGACAATGATGGAATTATAGTTCTTTTAGCATCTTTTAAGTAATTTAAATTACATTAAAGATTTTGTATCAATTGTCACATTTTACCTCGATATTCTACCAACGAAAGGCAAAATTTCCACAGCAACAATCTACAGCAATAACAGCTTTTTCTAAATTTGATGAGTAATTTTAAAAAGCAAATACATCTCTGAAAATTGATTATCACCGAAAATGGTATGTTTTGGCAACGAATATAGTTTTTACGTAGGGAGTTGGGGAATTTGGGGTTTGGGGAATAAGCGATACGTTAACTTCACGCTCCCTATCTCCCTATCTCCCTATCTCTCAACATAATTGTAATTATCAAATATTCCCTGCGTAACATCAGTTTAAATACTTCTCAGCGCGACGATCGGGTCGAGTTTAGCGGCAGACTGAGCGGGAAAAACGCCAAAAGAAAGACCGATCGCCCCAGAAACTCCCACTGCCAAAAAGATCGCAGCTGGGGAAATGGTTGCCGCCAGAGGAGAAACAGCCCCCACAATTAAGATGCCGGTAATACCAACTACAGTACCGATCGCTCCCCCCGCAGCTGAAAGAATCGTTGCCTCAATTAAAAATTGCCAGAGAATATCCCCCGACTTTGCGCCAATTGCCTTACGTAAACCAATCTCTTTGGTTCTTTCGGTGACGGCGACTAGCATAATATTCATTACCCCAATACCACCTACAAGCAGCGAGATACCTGCGATGGCAGCTAGCAACACCGTTAAACCACTAGTAATTGTGCCGACGATTTCGAGCACATCCTTTTGTGTCCTGACGCTAAAATCGTCTTCGCCGATGATTTGATGCCGCAGCCGCAGTAAATTTTCAATTTGGAGTTTTGCCGCTCGAATACTATCCTCATCCTTAGCCGCGATGGAAATAAAGCTGACTCCTGTGCCATAGGGAGAAGTATCCCCTACGACTTGACTTGCCATGGTGGTGAGGGGTAAATACACTGTACGATCCTGATTGTCCCCCAGAAATGCACCTTTGGCTTCCAAAACCCCGATCACTTCTAAATTAGTATTTTTGACTCTGATTTTCTTGCCTAAAGGATCTTGTTGGGGAAAAAACTTCTCGGCGATCTCTGATCCCAACACCACCACTCTCTGATTGCGTTGAATATCCACATCACTAAAAAATCTGCCTCGATCTACCGTAAAACTGCGGGCGGTCAGATATTCGGGAGTCGTTCCCACCACTTGTTCGTTAGCATTACTATTGCGATAGGTAATTAGTTGGTTGGCGTTAATTTGGGGAGCAACTTCCCTCACACTGGGCACTTGTTCGGCGATCGCGATCGCATCTTCCCAGACAAGAGTTTGGGGACGATTAAAAGTAGTCCGTCGTTCTTCCTCCGAACCAGGAACGATAAACAGGACGTTAGGGCCGAGAGACTCAAACTGTTCCGCAGCTAAGTTTTTTGCCCCTTGTCCTACTCCCACCATGGTGATTACAGAAGCATTACCAATAATGATCCCCAACATAGTTAAAGTACTACGCATTTTGTTGGCAGCTAGGGTGGAAGTTGCCATTTTGAAGCTTTCGATGATGTTCATTAAGATATTTTTTAGTTTTTAATAATCAACCATGATCGGTATTTGGATTTTAGGCGATCGCCTAACGACACAGCAGTTAAGCTTGCAGAACAATCAAGATCACAAGCAACAAACCTCGGTTATTTTGATTGAGTCTAATAACTATGTTAGACAACGCCCTTATCATCGGCAAAAACTAGTGTTAGTTTGGTCGGCAATGCGTCATTTTGCCCAGGAATTACGGGCAGATAATTGGCAAGTTACCTATGAAATTGCTGCGGATTTTGCCACTCCTCTCACAAAATGGATCAAAGAGCAGCAGATTACAGAATTACAGATCACAACTCCCTGCGATCGCCCTTTTCTCAAGTATGTTCAAAGTCTGGATTTGAACTGTGACCTAACCTTTTTGCCTGATCGCCATTTTCTCTGGAGTGGAGAAGAATTTGTGACCTGGACAAAGTCCCGCAAAAGAATGCTGATGGAGGATTTTTATCGAGCGGGTCGCAAACGTTTTAATATCCTGATGGAAGGTCAAAAGCCGATAGGTGGTCAATGGAATTACGATCAACAAAACCGCAAGCCCCCCAAAAAAAACTTGCAGACCCCCGAACCTTTGATTTTTGAACCTGATGAGATTACACAAGAAGTAATTGATTGGGTTGCACAGGAACAGTTTTCCACCTATGGCAAAGTTGAGCCGTTTACTTGGGGAGTTACCAAGGCGCAAGCTAAACAAGTCTTAAGTCATTTTATCGAACATTGTTTGCCCCAGTTTGGAACTTATCAAGATGCCATGGTCACGGGGGAATATACCATGTGGCATAGCTTGATTTCTCCTTATCTCAATCTCGGTTTACTGGAATCAAGGTCAGTAATTCAGGCGATTGAAACTGCTTATCATGAGCAAGAGTTACCCCTAAATAGCGTTGAAGGTTTTATTCGCCAGGTAATGGGTTGGCGAGAATATATGCACGGCATTTATTTCGCTCAACGGTCGCAACATGATGAGTATACCGAAAGTAATTGGTTTCAACATCATCGACCTTTACCCGCATTTTATTGGGATGCCAATCAAACCAAAATGAACTGCCTCCACCAAACCCTAATTCAAGTTGAAGAGACCTCTTATGGTCATCATATTCAACGGCTGATGGTGCTAAATAACTTTGCCTTAATTGCGGGAGTCAACCCCCAAGAGTTAGAAAACTGGTTTCATAGTGCCTTTATTGACGCTCATGACTGGGTAATGCAAACTAATGTTCTGGGGATGGGACAATTCGCCGATGGTGGTTTATTAGCCTCCAAACCCTATGCTGCATCGGCTAATTACATCAACAAGATGAGCAACTATTGCAGTGACTGCCAATACAATCAGAGCGATCGCACTGGAGACAAAGCCTGTCCTTTCAACTTCTTCTACTGGGACTTTCTGAACCGTCATCGCGATCGCCTCAAATCCCTGGGGAGAATGAATCTGGTTTTGAGCCATCTCAAACGAATACCCCCCGAAGAACTAGCGGAGATTTCTGCCCTAGCTACCCAATGGTGGTCAGAAGAATTGAGCAACTCCTGACATTCAAACAAAAAATCAGTACAATTGAACCGTTTTTAAAAAGTCAAGGAAAAATTATTAAATCTTATTTTAAGCTATTGTCGCCGCTCTAAAATCCCCACTATTTCCCCAGGGTGTTTTCAGTTTTTCCACATTTTACCCAGGTTTATCCACAGGAGATGACGCAGTAATCAAGTCTTGAGTAGCGGGTGGTGGATTTTGAATTTTACCGAAAATTAATCTTTTCACAACCCAGGTTTGTCAAGTAATGTAACAAAAAACAGAGGTAAAGTATATATTTTGCGTGGAGCAAATAAAAATCACCGACCGTTCTTAATATTTCTTAGCATTGACAAACTGCCCCCTTTTAAGAGGACAATGAAGCAACAAACATCTCACTAAAGCTAAATTCTATTAGTCAAGAATTACCTCTGTAACCTATACCTGTAATCTACGTTTGTAATCTACAAATGTAATCTGTAATATCAAAAACCTGTTGATATCCATTCCTATTCCTGCTCAAGGGTGAAAGATAGCAATAGCAAACATTTGTACCATTTTCAATGGACTCGAAAAGTCAGCCATTGTCTTGCACCGTACCAGAGCAAAAAAAATATTTATTTAGGAGCCTTTAACCAACCCATGAACTCAAACGTAAGTATTTTGACCGATATTCCCGAAGAACTGCACTTCTCTTTAAAAAGCTACTTAGAAACTCACCCCCATTGGGATCAGGATCGCGTGTTTGCTGCTGCGTTGTCTTTATTTTTGCTACAAAATAATAATAGTAGCCAAGCCATCGAGCCAGATCAGAGTCACCGCGCTTGCGCCAAAGTCTATTTAGAAGCTTTGTTCCAATCCAATTAGCAACGTTTCATTAATCTATAAATACCACCAGTCTGCACTGCTCATCTTTTAATATCAACCTGTGACTTCCGATTCGACTGCCTTGATTATTCCTGAATTGATTGTGGGTTTAGGTAATCCTGAACCAAAATACGACAATACGAGACATAATATTGGTTTTGCCGCAGTCGATGAACTAGCGAAAGTTTGGCAAATGCCTCTCAAGGAAAACAAACGTTTTCAAGGGTTATTTGCTGAAGGAGTCGCCCAGGGTGGGCAAAAAGTTCGCCTATTAAAACCACTGACCTATATGAATCGTTCAGGGCAAGCGGTAAGAGCGGTGACAGACTGGTATAAAGTTGAACCTCGTTCCGTGTTAGTGATTTACGATGATATGGACTTGCCTGTAGGCAGATTACGGATGCGCCTATCAGGCTCCGCTGGGGGACACAACGGCATGAAGTCAATTATTGCTCACCTGGGCAGTCAAGAGTTTCCCCGTTTGCGCATTGGAATCGGTAAATCTGATGGAGAAAAAGAAACGATCAGCCATGTTTTAGGCAAGTTTGCCCCCGAAGAATTTAAGACAATAGACGAAATTTTGTATATTTCCCTTAAGGCGATCGAGTTAGGTTTGAAAGAAGGTATTGAGCAATCCATGAATCGCTACAATGGATTTTCCGTTAATCAATGATGTCTCACATACCTGTCAATTTACTCTATAGTCTTTTATCTAGGGGTTTGGGGAATTAGGGGTTTAGGGGATTAGTGATACGTTAACTTCCCTATCTCCCTATCTCCCTAGTCGTTAAAAAAAAGACCCCAGCTACCAGACTGGGGTTGATTATGAGAAGATTGTTTACTCTAGAAGTTGTTTTCGCTCAGAATAATCTAGTAATTCAATATAAAAACTAAATATATAAAGTGGGAAGTGTATCTAAAACTATTGCCGAAGTTAACTGCGCTTAAGTTTATAATTGAAACAAAGTTAACTTGTGTAAATGATTATAGCAATATATATTAATTTATGTAACCTTTTCTAATCTATCTTAAGCATTATTTTTGGATTATCAATGGGTGATGAGATAAATGAGCGATACCTACGGTGAACTTCGTAACCGCCAAGAGGGAACTGGAGATGTATCAAGTCTGTTAAAGAATATCTATCGCTGTGCAGATAAAAGTAGTTGGTATGATTTCGTAGCATCGGCTTATGATCGCACTAGACCGAGATATCCTGCTGAAATTTTGTCACCCATGCAGGAAATAGCTGATTTCCAACCAGGTAAGTCAGTATTAGAAATCGGTGCAGGAGTGGGTATTGCAACAGTTGAATTAGCTAGATTCGGGGCAAATATTGTCTGTGTTGAGCCGAGTCAAGCTGCTTGTGCCATAACCAGGGATAAATGTGCAGCCTATGGCAACGTGGAGGTAATTACTAGTACTTTTGAAGATTGGCAGTTGCCTGAGTCGAAATTTGATCTAGTGGTGGCGGCAACTTCTTTTCATTGGGTCACCCCCGAAATTAGATATGCCAAGACGGCAAAGGCTTTAAAGGATCAGGGGCTGCTGGTTTTGCTCTGGAATACTCCACCCCAACCAAATTTTGAAATCCATCAAAGTTGCCAAACTATCTATCAAACCTATGCACCTGAATTAATGAAATATGAGAGCCATCAAGACCATCAACAGAATATTGGCAAAATAGCGCAATCAGCGATCGCCTCAGGGTATTTTCAAGATTTAGTTACCCACCAGACCATTGCAACGGTTAACTATACTGTCGAGGAATATCTAACTTTGTTGAGTACCCTTTCTCCATACATTCAATTGGCAAAATCCGCAAGAGATCAGTGCAAGGTTTTGTTTGCAGAGTTAGAGCAGGAATTAAGGCGATCGCTCAACCAACAAAATCAGCTAGAGCTTTCTTACCTTTCGATGGTGCAAATTGCTCGGAAAACTGCTCGAAAAACTCATAAGAGTTGAACAGTCAATTCTGGGAACAATAGAACTATCAAAAGAACTATTTGATTTATGAAAGGACATGATTTGGCTTTTAGGTAGTAGGTAGTAAAAATAGCTACCATGAAATAGTGACCGTTTCACAAGTTGAAAGTCAAAAGGCGAAAGGCGATCGCAAAAACCAGATTAATCAACATCTAGATGGTGAATATATCCCTGGATTTTAAAAATAAATAAATTTTAAAAATAAAAATATATGAAATCATCTATCAACAAGAATTTTAAACAAAGTCCAGTCCTGATTACAGGGATAACAGCCCTCTGCTTAACTTTATTGGGTTTTACTATTTTCAAAGTAGTTCAAAATAATAGATCAGAGGTTGATATTTCGGAATTAACCGTTCCCGTGAAACAGGAAGACCTTAATCTGGAGATTGAAGCTAGTGGCAGGGTAGAGCCGATTAAGAGTGTCAACGTTAGCCCAAAAGAAGCGGGTAGATTAGTTAAATTGCTGGTGGAGCAAGGCGATCGCGTTGTGGCAGGAGAAACCCTAGCAATTATGGAAAATGCTGAACTAGCGATTAAAGCCTCGGAAACGGCAGCCAAGTTACGGCAAAATCGAGCAGCTTTGGGGGAAGGGAAAGCCAAAATCACAGCTGAAATTGCTCAATCTCAGGCTAGGTTACAGCAACTAGAAGCCAAATTAAATCAGGTTCAGAATAGAATTCCCCGGGATATTGAACAAACCAAAGCGCAAATTAAGGCGGCAGAATCTCGTTTGGCATTAGTACAGCAAAGGGTTAAACGAAATGAGTCTCTATTAAAACAAGGGGCAATTACTCAAGATGCTTTTGATGAGGTGAAAGATAATTCTCAAAATGCTCAGTCCAGCATTAATGAACTGCGTCAAAAATTAGCACAGCTCCAAAGTACTGGAGGAGGTGAAGTCGAACAAATTAAAGCCGAAATTGCCGAATCTCGTATTGCCCTACAGCAAAAACAAGCCACTGCCGCCGATGAAATTACTTCTTTGGAAGCTTCTTTAGAACAGGTGGAGCTGTCTTTAAAGCAATCAGAAATTCAGTACAACGATAGTATTGTCAAAGCTCCTTTTGCTGGCATTGTGACCCAAAGGTATGCAGTGGAAGGGGCATACGTTGCCCCCAGTACTTCTGGTTCTGATACTGCTTCCTCTTCCGCCAGTTCGATTTTGGCATTGGCTCAAGGTCTAGAAATTATTGCCAAAGTTCCTGAATTAGATGTTGGTCAGTTACAACCAGGACAAAAGGTAAAAATTGTGGCGGATGCTTATCCCGATCGCGAATTTACAGGAGAGATTAAGCGGATTGCTCCTGAGGCGGTAATTGAGGAAAACGTTACTTCCTTTGAGGTACGGGTGAAGCTGCTGACGGGTCAAGATATTCTGCGGTCTAAAATGAATGTTGATGTTACTTTTATTGGCAAGGAATTAGCGGATAGCTTAGTGGTGCCCACCGTGGCGATCTTTACGGAGGATGGTGAACAGGGGGTGATGGTTCCTGATGCCAATGATCAACCAGAGTTCAAGCCTGTGAAGGTAGGAATCTATCTCGGAGAAAAAACTCAGATTCTGGAGGGAGTTGAGGCAAACCAACAAGTGTTTATCGATCTGCCAGAGTCAAAAAAACGTGAGGAAGAATAGTTTTGTATTTATCTTTCTTCTGACTGAAGACCCTCGAACAGATTACTTTTCAGCTTGACGTTGTCCTAAAGGATACACCTGCGGATATACCCTGGTGGTACACTTCAAACCAGCAACGCTGTTTTTAGTTTCCCTAGCTCGACGACGATTTACTTGACGTTCTTTCTTCTCTGGGGTTAGCTGCTCGTAACAATGAGGACAAGAAATGTTTGATTCATAATGCGGTGAGTTTTTATCTGCTTCGGAAATCGGATGCCCACAACCATAGCAAAGCTCATGACTACCAAGTTCTAGACCTTCTTTGACGGCAACTCGCTCATCAAAAACAAAACATTCCCCCTCCCACATACTTTCTTCGGGCGATACATTTTCGAGATATTTCAAAATCCCACCTTTAAGGTGATATACCTCTTTGAAGCCTTGGGAAAGCAGATAGGAAGAAGCTTTTTCACAACGAATTCCCCCAGTGCAGAACATTGCTACTTTAGGATTTGCTTGGGGATTAAGGTTTTGGGTAATGTATTCAGGAAACTCACGAAAAGATTGAGTATGAGGGTTTTTCGCCCGTTTGAAACTACCGATCTTGATTTCATAATCATTTCTGGTATCAATGACCACTACTTCCGGGTCGCTGATCACCTGATTCCAATCTTGAGGATTAACGTAAGTACCGACCTGTTGATTGGGGTTAACTGCTGGCAAACCCAGAGTCACAATTTCTGATTTTATTTTGACCTTGAGTCGAACAAAAGGAGGTTTCTCGGCGGTAGATTCTTTATGCTCCAAATCACCTAAATTAGGCAAACTACGAAGATGAGTTAAGACCAAGGCGATCGCCTTTTCACTGCCGGCGATCGTGCCGTTAATTCCTTCCTCTGCCAAAATAATCGAACCTTTAACTGCTTGGGATTGGCACCAAGCTAAAATCTGTTGTCGTTTAGCTTTAAGATCCGAAATATTCGCGAATTTATAAAAAGTAGCAATCAGATAAGTCATCGTAACTATAGGTAACTTTGAAGGTAACTATGATGGAGGAAATTTTTGCTGCTGTACTTCTTGGGTAAAATCTGCCACGGCAGCGGTAATGACCTGGCGGAGATTAACATAAGACTTAGCAAAGGGTGGTTGCTTGGGGGACATGCCCAATAAATCAGCGGTAACTAACACCTGACCATCGCATTGATTACCTGCACCAATACCAATGGTGGGAATAGCTATTTTATCAGTAATAATCGCCGCCAGATCTGGGGGAATATGCTCTAGAACAATAGCAAAAGCTCCTGCTTGGGCTAAAGCGATCGCCTGCTCGATGATCATCTCTGCTTGCTCTGTGGTTTTTCCCTGTTGTTTATAACCCAAAATCCTTACTGATTGGGGAGTTAAACCCACATGACCCATGACAGGAATACCAATGGCAGTTAATTCTTGGACGATCTTAATAATCTTGGGATGTCCCCCTTCCAGCTTAATTGCCCCGACACCAGTCTCTTTGATTACTCTGCCTGCTGCTTCCATTGCCTGAGGGACGCTAACCTGGTAACTCATAAAAGGTAGATCGCAAACGACTAAAGCCTGTTTAACTCCCCGACAGACGGCTTTAGCATGATGAATCATCTCCTCTAGAGTGACAGGTAAAGTACTGGAATGACCCAAACCTACCATGGCTAAAGAATCCCCCACGAGAATAATATCTACTCCTGCCTGGTCTAAGATCTGCGCCAGACTATAATCCCAGGCGGTCAGGGAAATAATTGATCGCCCTGACTCCTTCCACTGAGTTAATTGCTGTAAAGTTACTGTCATTGAGATCTAAAGCTAAGTTTAATATTTTTGTAGTTACTGTCTTATTGTAAAAGCTACAGATCACAACTTAGATTATTAGAACATGGCAAAACTTAAATTACAAAATTTAGAAAAGAAATATCGTCCTGATGTGATTCCTGTGAATAACATTTCCTTAGAAGTTGATGATGGGGAATTTCTCACTTTATTAGGGCCTTCGGGGTGTGGCAAGTCTACCCTTTTACGGCTGATTGCAGGCTTAGAGTCCCCCACCAGGGGAGAAGTGATGCTTGGTAATCAAGTTATTAATCAAACTGCCCCTGGCGATCGCGATATGGCAATGGTTTTTCAAAGCTATGCCCTCTATCCCCATATGACCGCTGGTGAGAATATAGCTACAGCCTTAAAACTTCGTAAAATGCCGACCGCAGAGATTCAGGATCGCGTTAATGATGCCGCCCACAAATTAGAGTTAACCAGTCTGCTCAACCGTAAACCTGGTCAGATGTCTGGTGGGCAAAGACAAAGAGTGGCATTGGCTAGAGCTTTAGTCCGCAATCCCGAAGTATTTTTGCTCGACGAACCCCTAAGTAACCTAGATGCCCTCTTGCGAGAACAGGTAAGGGCGCAGATGAAACAGCTATTTAAAGCGCAAAACAAACCAGTAGTGTATGTCACCCACGATCAAACTGAAGCTATGACCCTTTCTAGCAAGGTAGCAGTCTTAAATAAAGGCATGGTGCAACAGTTAGATCCTCCCAGTCGCATCTATTCTCACCCTGCCAATGAATTTGTCGCTAGCTTTGTGGGTAGTCCTCAAATGAATTTGTTAACCCTCAAGTGCGAGAAAAATGAAGCGCTACTAGGCAAATATCGATTTCCACTACCGACTATGACCAATCATCCAACTCAAATTGTTTTCGGGATTAGACCCGAAGATGTTTGCTTGGCTAATGCTGACACAGCAACAGCAATTATTGGTCAAGCATATCTAGTGGAGCAACTGGGGAAAGATAATCTCGTTAGCCTGAGAATAGAAGAATCGGAAAAAACCATTAGAGCTTTGCTGCCTAGCGATCGCGAAGCCTTCCCGGAGGGAAATCGCGATTGGCAAGACCAAACAATTCCTTTAGAGATTCAACCCCAAAAAGTTCACTGGTTTGATATTGAGACAGGCGATCGTTTAAATTAATCTAAAGAGAGAGGTCTTCTTCTGAATATTCAGTCCCGCTTAACATGAGTTGAGTTATGGCTGTGTACGCTTCTGTCCACGCCTGTTTGGTTTCTGGTGTCCAAGCATCTGCTAAACAAGTCGCCAGGGTATTTAACAAGGCACCACCAACCATCGGATAATGATTGGGCAATACCCCGTATTTGACATGACGAGTTCCTAAACCCTTGAGGAGATTAGATAGTATTTCAGGGGAGCGAAGATTTTCAACTACCAGAACCAGGGACTTGAAGAGCTGTTTGCCTTGTTTTTCCATATTAGTATGAGCAAACAGGGGTTTGACCTCTGGATAGTCGTTCAATAATTGTGTATAGAAATGATTCGTAAATTTAGTTTCTTGAGCTTTAATGGGCAAAAAACTCGATTCTAATAATTCAACATTTAAAGGCATATAGCAATCCTATATTGATTCATGAAACTACATTGATTGGTTTTTAAATAGTAGGTAGTAGGTAGTAGGTAGTAGGTAGTAGGTAGTAGGTAGTAGGTAGTAGGTAGTAGGTAGTAGGTAGTAGAGATTTCTCATTTCATTTATTATGGGGAGATAGAGAGATAGGGAGAGTGAAGTTAACGTATAACCGCTTCCCCAAACTCCTAATGCCCTAAACCCTTACGTAAAAACTATAGAGTAAATTAACAGGTGCGTAACATCTTTTACTTAACTGGCAACTTTTTCTGCTTCTGGTTTAGAGGCAATATAGTTAGCAAGCTGTGTGTTAATTTGTTCTCTAACGATAAAGCGATACTCAGTAAAGTGTTCCAGATAAGCACAAAGAGTTAGATAAGTCTCTAGCTGTTGGGGTTTTTTAACTAACACCTGAATTAGGTTACGCCAAAACAACCCACGAGTCTGGGCAACCATTCCCTGTTTCCAGAGAATTAAACTTAAAGCGCGCACTGACTTCCAGCTTGGTCTAAGGGACTTGGCATTCTGCACACTGCCCAACATCATGTAGTAGCGAAAAACCCGCTCTAAATAGGCTGCGGGGTCATATAGTTTCCAAAACGCATTGACATACTCCGTGGCAATATCCTCAATGTTTCTCGTCGGCACAAAATTCATCAAGGTTGTTTGATTAATATTTGCCGAACCATTAAGTAATCTACCTTCTTTTTCTAGTCTGTCCCATAAAGCAGTACTGGGTAACGCTTGAAGCATACTAAACATTGCCAGAGGAATATTGGTTTGTTCGACAAACTGCACAATGCGATCGCCTGCTTGGGCTTTTTCCCCATCAAAGCCAATGATAAAACCTGCCATTACCTGCATTCCTGCGGTAGTGATTTTATTGATTGATTCGGTGAGCGGATCACGGGTGTTCTGAAACTTACTAGTTAGCGCCAAGCTATCTTGATCAGGAGTTTCAATGCCTAAAAAGACTTTCTTGAAATTACATTCCACCATCAATTTCATTAACTCATCATCTTGAGCCAAATCGACGGAAGCTTCGGTAGTTATACCAAAAGGATAGCCTTTTTCTGCCATCCACACTTTTAACTCTTGGAGCAACAGTTTCACGTTACGCTTGTTGCCAATGAAATTATCGTCCACCATAAATACTGCACCACGCCAACCAAGATTGTAGATACACTCCAACTCAGCTAATAGCTGCTGGGGATTTTTGGTACGGGGTTTGCGTCCATAAAGCACGATAATGTCGCAGAATTCACACTGAAAGGGACAACCACGAGAAAACTGGACTGACATATTATCGTAGGCACTCAGATCTAGAAGATCATAACGAGGAATTGGTGTCTCCGTCACCGCTGGTTTTTCTGCTGATCGAAATACCCCAGAGCGATCGCCTCTTTCAATGGCGGCGATAAACATCGGTAGGGTAATTTCTCCTTCATCTAAGACTAAAAAGTCAGCAGATTCTACTTCTTGGGGAGATGTTGTGGCATAAGGCCCACCCACAGCAACCAGTTTATTACGGCTTTTGGCCGCCGAAATTTGAGCCAACATATCATTTTTCTGCACAATCATGCCAGATATGATTACTAACTCCGCCCAATCCCAATCAGATTCAGTGACTTCTTGAATATTGTGATCTACCAGCCTAAACTCCCACGATTGAGGCAAAATAGCCGCGACAGTGATCAAACCCAAAGGTGGCATGAGAGCTTTACAGTCTACCAAAGCTAAAGTTTTCTCAAATGACCAAAAACTCTTAGGAAATAAGGGGTATAACAATAAAACCCGCATAATATAGTGCCTCAGATTAAAAATTCAAAGTTATATAAGCTTATCTTGTCAGAATCAAGAACGTCGTTAAAGGTTTATGTAATTGTCGAAGCACAAGCCCCACAGTAAGTTATGATTTCTGATTAAATTTCTTTGCTACAATCTCTATCAAAAGATGAAGCCAAGAGACTTTATAGCGTTTCTCGTATTCGTTAGATACACTTTGGTTTTGTTTGGGAAAGGGGAAAAGGGAAAAGGGTAAAAAGCAGTACCTCATGGTTCTGGGAAAAGCTATATATAAATCTACTATACAAAAAAACATTTGCTGATTGATTGATTGTATTGATTACGACCTGATGATTATTTAACAACTTCAATTAATCAGTATAATTACTGAAAAAATATTATTTCAACTATTGCATCATATCCAAGATTCACAATATTTAAATAAATAATAAAAAAAAGATGATTCTAGGATGATATCCGAGGAAAATCATTTATCCTACAGTAGGGATCAATCTTTCCCCCCCCCACTACTTCGTATAAAAATAGAACATTTTACTTGGCAGTAATTTGGTTGTCATTTTCAGATCAACATATCTGAGTTGAATCCAATCAAGAATAATTTTTAACGAGCAACATATCGAAGACTAGACAAATATAACATCCCGATTTAAACCCAAAACTAATGATATCCCCTCTCACCCTATCTCCTTCTCCTCGTCAATTTATTCTTTGCTGCTATGTAAATTCCACCGCTCATGTGGAGGTGGTGCGAATTACGAATATTCCTCACTGGAGCCTAGAACGGGTAGTTTTTCCCGGGCAGCGTTTGCTTTTTAATGCTCCGACTTCCGCTCGACTTGAAATACATACTGGAATGAGCATTAGTGCCATCATCTCTGAGACCATTGACTGTCAGGATTTGCAATTACCAGCTTCTTTTCATAAAGCGGTTAGCTAAAAGCTACCATAGCAATTGAGGAGGAACAGTTTTAAGAAACTGCGATATCTTAAAAACTGAAGAGCATTTTTGATTTCTAATTTGATTTCTAAATTATGAGTAATTCTCTCCTAGATCCGCAACAAACATTAGAGCAACTTCACTGGCGTTATGCCACTAAAAAATTTGATGCTACGCGCAAAATACCTGAAGCCGTCTGGACAACCCTAGAACAAAGTTTGGTGCTATCTCCTTCTTCATTTGGTTTACAGCCCTGGAAATTTTTCGTGATTCGTAATCCCAAAATACGTCAACAGCTCTTGCCACACTCCTGGGGACAAGACCCTGTGGTGGAGGCTTCCCATCTAGTTGTCTTCGCCATTAAAAATAATCTTAATGATAATGATGTTGATCACTATCTCAAGAGAATGGCGGAGGTACAGCAAACCGAGGTAGAAAATTTAGCAGGGTTTGGCAAAGTAATCAAGGGTTTCCTCCAGCAGCCGACCTCCGCTTTTGATGTTAATCAGTGGGCTGCCAAGCAAGCTTATATCGCTCTGGGATTTTTTATGACCTGCGGGGCAATGTTAGGCATTGACACCTTACCGATGGAAGGATTTCTGCCTGCCAAATACGATGAAGTTTTGGGACTAAAGGATCAAGGCTATAGCTCCGTTGTGGTTTGCGCTGCGGGCTACCGTGCTGATGATGATAAATATGCTACTAATCCTAAAGTTCGTTTCCCTACCAAAGAAGTAGTTCAATATTTAGACTAGCTTCGCAGTCGTTGCTGATTTGAGGTATGAAACCGAACAGTAATTTGTACGTAGCTATTAGCTCTTAGCTATCAGCTATTAGCTTTTTAGTTAATTTGCTTAGATAGCGAAAATAGTCGAATCGTACATCGATCTAGCAACGCCGTTTCGCATATTTAAATTTTTGTTCGATTATATAGAGCAGTTTAATCGGCAGTTAATTCAGTTAACTGTCTTTTTTATTTAGGTTCTTTTCTCGATGCTAGTTGATTATACTTAATGTATATATACAAAACGCAATGTAAATTCAATCTAGTTATGAGGTCTAACGACCTGGCACCAGGCAATTATCCTAATCTACATTCATGCAATCAACTCCCAACTTAGACCAATTTATTCCTGAGGCTCTTACTAAAGTTGCTTATCAGGGTTTTCAAGAAAGCAAAAAAGCCTTTGGTTTTGTGCACAAACTAGTGAGCGATCGCCTCACTAACACTGTTGTTCCTCAACAGGCTGAGAAAAGCAAGCCCCTGTCTCCAGAAATTTTGGCAAAACTGCAAGTAAAACTCAAGGGGTTAGAAGAACAAGACTGGCAAGATGCCCAAGCAGGTATTTATCCCAAAAGTCTTTTGTTTGATAACCCTTGGTCTGATTTCTTTCGTTACTACCCCGAAGTTTGGCTAGATATGTTTAAAATCTGGGAACGCCTAGACAAACAAGAGTTTCAGAATTTTGATCAGAGGATTGACCGCTCAGGCTATCCTAATTACTATCTGCAAAATTTTCACTATCAAACCGATGGCTATTTGAGTGATATGTCTGCCAATCTTTATGATTTGCAGGTAGAGATTTTGTTTAACGGTGCGGCAGATGCTATGCGTCGGCGAATTCTTGCCCCACTAAAGCAGGGAATTGAGGCTTCTTTTGCCGATCTGCCATCCACTCAAATCAAAGTTCTCGACATTGCCTGTGGAACAGGTCGCACCTTGCGGATGTTGCGGGGGGCATTACCCCAAGCGTCTTTATATGGTACTGACCTATCTCCTGCCTATTTGCGCAAAGCAAATCAGTTGCTGTCGGCAATAGCGGGGGAATTGCCTCAATTAGTTCAAGCAAACAGCGAAGCATTGCCCTATCTCGATAACTATTTTCAGGGATTAACTTCTGTCTTTCTCTTCCATGAATTACCACCCGTTGCCAGACAAAATGTGATCAACGAAGCCTATCGTGTGCTTCAACCAGGAGGGGTGTTGGTCATTTGTGACTCCATGCAGGCGATCGATTCCCCTGATTTTCAACCGATGATGAACAATTTCCCTGCTATCTTCCACGAACCTTACTACAGGCATTACACAACAGATAATCTGGAAGAACGTTTAACTAACGCAGGATTTATTGACCTGAAAGTAGAAAATCATTTTGTCAGTAAATATTGGACTGCATATAAGCCGAAATAGTAATCTTGTTTATACTTACCATGATTGGTAAGACCAAACCTCTGAAATCACAGCTCACTTTATTTGTAAATATCTACATTTAGAGTGACTGTGATTTTTAGTCTCAGATTAGGGATCAATTAAAATTAAGCAATACAATATATTTAAAGATATTGAAGATATCTAGTAGTTCATCAGAGGCTAGTGACGAAGGACAGTGAACGATCGCTTTAACAAACTCCTACAAATAAATACTTCAGGACTTGGCTGCTGGGCTAGTATCATCCTGGGAATTTTCATCTTGACTAGCATTGGTTTAGGCTGGGTCATCAAGAGCTTTGTTGTTTTGATTGGGCTGCTGTTTATCGCTCCTGTGATCGCTTTTTGGGGATTGCAGTGGTGGTTAAAGCGAAAACTGATTCAAGCTCAATGTCCTGTGTGTAATTATGAGTTTACAGGGTTCAAGAATACGGAATTCAACTGCCCAAGCTGCGGTGAAGCTTTGCAGGTAGAAGCGGAAGGCTTTACCCGCATCACTCCCCCAGGAACAATCGATATCGATGCGATCGAGGTTTCCGTCCAATCGATTGAAGAAGGGAATTAGCCGTTGCTAATTTACTCGTTTGAGCGATCGCTTAGTATGTCAATTAAAAAATTGACTCACCAGGGGTAGTCTCTTGACTTTCTTCAACTGATTCTTCGGTTGAAGATGGTTCCTCTTGTGTCGATGTTTTCCTGGGATTAGCCTGATCAGCCTTGTCTTGCAAAAATGCTTCAAAATCTAAATAGGTTCTTTGGCTAGCACTAGGGTTTTCATTTTCATTTAGACCTTCAGAACTAGCACCTCTTCTAATACCAAATAATTTTTGGAGTGTTTCTTCCGCATTGCTATCAGGCTTAAGGGTAAATAATTGGCTATCACTATTGCAGGGGGAATCCATTGATGGCACCGCACAAATGATCGGTTGCTTATTTGCTGTTCCTGCCGTGAAGTACTTTAAACTGCCTTGATCATAAAGACCCTGGAATTTTTTTGACACCATATTGCATCGAGTTTGATTATCAAATCCAGAATCTTGAAAAAAGCCAGAATCCCAAGTAATTATGGTTACATCCCCGTGTTGTGCAGTTTTGACAATGGTAGCAGGAGAACCTTCACTAGTGCCACAAGTAAAAGTTGGTTGTTGACTAAAAGCTGGCTTATTTGACATCAAAGTAGTAGCCAAAGTTACAGCGGACAAACTTAAGATAGAGGTTAAATCGAGAAGCTTCATGGTATTTAAGTAATTTACAAATTTATAGATGAGACAAATAAAACAAATATATTGCTCACATACTAAGTTGATTCAGTAATCAGGAAAACTATCGGTTGCGATCTCTTCATATTTTTTTGTTAAAAATCAAGAACAATTTACATATTTACTATGTTGCACGAGCAATATTTACGCATACTCAGGAATAATACAAATTATATAAGTAAGCTAGGCGTGATTATTGATCAATGTCTTAGAGGTTGCTAGCAATCATTTTTATTAATCTTAAATTAGTAGATGAATAGTTACCGCATAAAGTTATGGAATTATTCCCTTTTTCAAATTCCTTTAATTTGTTTCGGGTTATGTTTAATTGCCGCAGCTTTATTTTGGCTATTGGGTTTTGGTAGACCACGAGTAACGGTGGCGATCGCTCTTGACCTCAGTTCTATTACCTACAATAGCCAGTCTGAATTGTTTAATCGTCCTGGGACGGTCTTAAGTCAAGAAATTGAAGCTGTTCAGGATTATCTTAAACAGAATAATGAGGAGATTCTACGTCGTCCGAATCAAGTTAGAGTGTTTGGGTTTGGCGGCGCAATTCAACCTCTGACAGGAAACTTTGATGATAACAGCAAAAAAGTCGCCCAAGCCTTAGTCGATTCCTTGAACAATAAAAGACTTGCTCAAGAGATTGTTCCTGATCATACTGATATCAATCTCGCGATTAAAACCGGAGTTGATGCTCTCAAAATAGCTTCTAAGAGTTGTCGGGAGCTTATTCTCGTGACTGATGGACAAGCCACTGTTTCGCCGATTGTAGTTGCCGAAGCTAGAGCCAACAAAGTACAAATCAATTCTGTGGTGGTTGGAGAAGAGGCATTAGCTTTAAGAGCAGCATCCCTAGCTACTGGGGGAACTTATCTATCAGGAAACAGTAGTAACTTAAGT
>JBJOPG010000039.1:0-35670 GCA_046050865.1 Cyanobacteriota bacterium | reverse complement strand
ATAGCTAATAGCTAGAAGCTAATAGCTATATGCATAGCGGTATCCTTTAGGACGAACAGATTACTACATGCGGGCATAGCCCTTTGTCGGTTTCATGCTTCAAACCAGCAACGCCGTATTTTACTTAGGCTCGACAACATTACCCATAAAAAGCACTGTTT
The DNA here is from genome assembly GCA_046050865.1 of Cyanobacteriota bacterium. Classification (GTDB taxonomy): domain Bacteria; phylum Cyanobacteriota; class Cyanobacteriia; order Cyanobacteriales; family Xenococcaceae; genus Waterburya. Next base: position 35,509 of record JBJOPG010000039.1, on the reverse strand, counting down.
CTGTAATATCATCGCGAATAGCAAAGAAAAAGGGGCGATTAATATTCATCTCAAATGCCTGATTTTGGGGAGTTGCGGAAGTAATCTGGATACCAAAGGAAGTAGCTCCCGCAGCTTCTGTACCTTCTTCATTAACCTCAATCACCGCTTTGTGTTTAACCGTATTGAGCGCCACTGTATTGTCCGTCATCGCCGAAAAGTCTGCTTTAGTAGCATCAAATACCTGTCCCATACCTAAAGAAGCTAGGACATCTTTTAACTCAGTCTCATATTCCAGCTTAAACTTCGGGAGAGAAACATTCCCTGGTTGCGATCGCATTTGACTCAACCACTCTTGCCAATTAGCTAAATTTAGCTGTTGCTGGAATTGCTCTAGATTGCTATTTTTCTGGGGCAAGAAAATATACATTCCCAACTCCCCTTGTTTTCCATAGGGTAGACGAATTGCCTGAAAATCTTGGTTTTGATAGTAGCGATAGTCTCCTGTCTGACTCATCATCGCTACTGGTTTTGTCGTCTTTGGTTGCAGATAAAAAGGTTTGGCGATGGTAGCATTGGGCTCGAATTTATTTGTCCAACTTCCTTTAAAGTAGATAGCGTTGAGCAAATACAAAGCATCATCAGGGGCGATCGCCTCAAGCATCTCAGGAATTTTGTGAGCGGTGTTACTGGCTACCCATTGATTGATGATCTGTTTGGCAGTGGGATCAGCAAAGTTCAGGTTACTGACTTTTCCCTGATAAAAGTCTTGGGTAGTCTGAATAAAACTAGCTTTTAAACTAATATTCTGATTCACCCAGAGGGAATTAGCGATCGCCAACTCCACGCTAGGATCGTTATTGGTTAAGGTTTTAATTAATTGGTCATAACTTAAATCAACCGTTGTGGGGTCTAATTGCCCTAATTCTAGAACTTGGGTCATTTCAGCTTGAGTTGCCCCCGCTGTACCATTACGAGTCATTGCCAAAGCGATCGCCATACTCTGGGGTGAGATCAAGATGTTTTGGGACTGAGATTTTTGCTGTAGTTGAAGTTGGTTAAATAAATCAAACCCAAAGCGATTACTAGCATCTACCAACTGGCTGATATGAGCTTCTGGTCTAGAGGCGATCAATTTAGGTGCCGTAGATTTAGGTGCTGTAGACAATTGCTGAAGAGCGCTGATGGAACTGGCTTCCTCTTGAGATACTAATCCTGCTAAACCAAGGAGTAAAATAACAGCAAAAGTTCCCCAAAGAGTATTACGGTTCATTAGTGGTTAATTTATTAGTTGATTTATCAGTTGATTTATTAACTGTGCAAATCATAGTAGTCTAAGATGCGAAAAATTACATTAGGCGGTTCAAGTAAATTTAGTGGCAAATTACTACATTCCTGAGCTATTGACATAGACATCGATTCAAACCCATGTTAGAAAAATTCTACAGCACCAAGATTTGAGTGAAACCTGTGTTATTTGTATTTATGGACTTAAACTGGAATGACCGAAAATGTTTAAAAATTGTTTAAACTGTTCAGGTAATTTTAATTAAAGACTATATCAAGAGGTAATTGGCGTAAGATGAATTTTTTAGAAATTATTGACAAGGGTGGTATTTCTATGTACCCTCTGCTGTTTCTTTCAGTACTATCTATTGCAACGATCCTCGAACGGCTTTGGTTTTGGTCACGAGTAGTCTTCCAAGAAAAGAAAATTTTCAATCAGATCATGGAAGCTGCCGAGCGGAACTGGGATTTGGTGGGAAAAATTGCTCAAGAACATATTAATCACCCCTTAGGAAATTTTGTTTATGCTCCTTTTCGGTTATCTAACCCCGATCCTGATATGTTTCATATCGCTCTAGAGTCAGCGGCAGAAGAACAGGTGGCACGGATGCGCAAGGGTGACAAGGTATTGGAGGCAATTATTGCCCTTTCTCCTTTATTAGGCTTATTTGGGACAGTTTGGGGTCTAATTCAAGCCTTGAGTTCCATCAAAATTAGTGATTTGGGTACGGCAGATTCCTCGGGCGTAACTTTGGGTATTGGTGAATCACTGATCTCTACCGCAACAGGTTTACTTGTCGCCATCATTAGTCTCAGCTTCTATCGGATGTTTCAGGCTTTTTGGTCAAATCAAGTGAGAATTTTACGTCGCACTGGTAGCCGTCTGGAAGTGATGTATCGCGATCGCTGGTCACAGTTAGAAGATGAAACCCCTGGTGTGATTGGCAATGAGGACTATTCTTTCGTCCAAATCAAACCGCCAAGCAACCAGTAAACAATAACCATTAGGCAATTAAATATTTACATGAATCGTCGTAAACGAAAATACCAGCCCAAGCCCATTAAATCGATGAATCTGTGGCAAGATGATAGCAATCAAAGTGGTGCCAATATTGAAATCCTGCCCCTAATTGATGTTATTTTCTGTATTCTCATCTTTTTTATCTTAGCTGCGGTCAATTTTTCTCGTCAGCAAGCAATTAGCCTTGATTTGCCCCAAGCAAAAACTGGCACCCCACAGTTACAAAATATTTTGATTGTGACTATTGATGATTTAGGTCAGCTATATGTTGATAAAAATCCCGTCAATCGCAGCGATTTAAAGTGGGAAATCAAAAAATATCAACAGAGTAATCCTGATGGTTTAATGACTTTGTATGCTGCCAAAAATTCTACCTACAGAGAAGTAGTGGAAGTGCTGGACATGCTGCGGGAAGTTGGCGGTGATCGGGTGGCGCTGGCGACTCTTCCCGAAGGTTCTCAACCAAAAACAGTTCCTGCAACTCCAGGAGTTAACCCTGCTATCCCTAATGCTTTCCCAGGCATGCCTGGTAGCGTCAATCCTGCTCTCGATCCTGTCACTCCCCCTAATCCCCCTAGTCCTCCATTACCTTAAAGACTGTTGCAGCTGATGTTTAAGTGCTAAAGCTTAAGCGCTAAAGTTAAACCATCGGCGATCGCTAGCATAGTAATTTCGACTCGGTTATCTTGATGTAGTTTTTGGTTAAATTCCCGAATGGCAACAGTCCTGTTGTCCAGATCATCGGGATCAGCAACCCGACCAAACCAAAGAACATTGTCGATCGCCACCATTCCCCCAGGACGCAAAAGAGTCAAGACCCGCTCGTAATAGTTAGAGTAGTTGTTTTTATCCGCATCAATAAAAGCAAAGTCAAAACTGTCAGCTTCGCCATGGGCAATTAATTGATCTAGGGTGTCTAAGGCTGGTGCCAACCGCAGATCGATCTTGTCTGATACTCCTGCTAATTCCCAATAGCGACGAGCGATCGCTGTGGATTCAGGGTCGCGATCGCAAGCTATCACTATTCCCGATTCAGGTAAAGCCAAAGCCACTACTAAAGAGCTATAGCCTGTAAATACGCCAATATCTAAAGTTTTTTTGGCTCCTAATAGTTTGACTAGCAACGCCATCAACTGCCCCTGATCGGGGGATATTTGCATAATGCTAGCAGCGTGACGGCTGGTTTCCTGGCGTAATTTAGCCAGTACTTCCTCTTCTCGGAGAGATACCGAGAGCAAGTATTCGTATAGCCGCTGGTCTAGTCCTAAGCTTGCTTTGCCCATATTTTTGCAGGTTGATTTTTTTTTGCCAACCACATTAGCTAACCACAATAATGGGGACACACTCATTGATGCATCCCCATTGTTTGAAAAGTTTAAAAAATAAATTGAAAGATAACTTCTCGCTATTTTTAGAAATCTTTTTGTTAGTAAGCAAGAGTCTCTAGAGTTTCCTTAAGGTAACGGCGTACTTGTTGGTCTAGTTCTACGTCGCTACTAATATCTCGTTCTTCCTGCCAGCTTTGAAAACCAGAGCTTTTGGCGATCGCCTGTCTGAGACTGAACCAAATTTCTTGATCCTTTTCATTCGGCGAAGCGATAGTTGAGTTTGTCATGTATCTACGTTTTTTTTACTCTTTTTACTACTCCATCTTCCCTAAGTGTAACTCAAGTAGATTCAGAGTCTGTATTTCTAAATACACAAATACCAAAATAACTAAATAAATATTAACAAAGCTTATTTTTTTCTCTCTCTTGGAGTGAACTTGTCAACCAGGGAATTTTGCTGACTCTAATGCCAGCAGTAGTGAAATCACTTTCTACTTCTTCTAGGGTACATTGCTGAGTTTGAGCAAATTCTAGTTCATTGGTTAATAAAACCTGAAAAGCGTTGAGGGGGATCTGAAGAAAAAGATTGCTGCCAAAAAAAGCGCCACAGGCGATCGCTAAGCCTAAAATACGCTGTTGAGGCAATAGGTTGGCAAGGGCTGCTGCCCCAGGAGCAAAATAGTAAATTAGCCACAGACTCAGCAGCATTAATCCCGTTATCATGACATTTACAACTTTTTGTTGCTTTCTTTTGAATAAAGCTAGGATTTTTCTTTGGTTTGCCGTTAAAAATTTTGGCTGAAGAGCTAAAAAGAGGACGCTAAAAATGTTGAATGGACGATATAGCTGCATGAGCAAGACGGGCAAAATGGCGATCGCGATCAGCAAAGGTATTTCCAGCCAATAACTATACTGATCGCCTACCTCTAACCCAATCAAAGTTATAAAACACATTAAGGGGAACACGATAATGCCCCCTAAATGAATCCATAAGAAAGGTTCAGAACGAGTATTCATCTTTTTTCATAGATGAGAGAATGTTAGTTGGTCGCTAAAGTACGACGCTTAAACGCTAGCTCGTAAGCTTCGATAATGTCACCCTCATTCCAATCAGAGAATTTAGTAGCACCGATACCACATTCAAAGCCAGTGTTGACTTCTTTAACATCATCTTTCATCCGTTTAAGGGAGCTGAGATCTCCTTCATGAATAACATTATTGTTACGACGAACGCGAATCTTGCAGTTCCGCACAATTTTGCCTGAGAGAACATAACAGCCTGCGACCGCTCCGCGACCAACAGGGAAGACTGCCCTTACTTCTACCTGACCCAAACTTTGTTCCACTTGTTCAGGATCCAACAGACCTTCCATTGCCCCTTGAATTTCATCTAACAGCTTGTAGATAATATCGTACTGGCGAATATCTACCCCTTCTCGATCAGCCGCCTGTCTCGCTCCTGCTGCCAAGGTAGTGTTAAAGCCAATAATGACCGCTCCACTAGCTGCCGCGAGGTCGATGTCTGTTTCCGTGACTTCCCCTGGGGATGCCATGAGAGTACGAATTTGTACTTCATTTTGGGGTAATTGCTGGAGCGAACCGAGGATGGCTTCTACTGAACCTTGAACATCAGCTTTGATGATTAGATTAAGTTCCTTCAATTCACCCTCTTGGGCTTGAGCTGAGATGCTGCTGAGACTAATGCGACGAGAAGATAGAGATTGCAGTAATCGAGCATCCCGTTGCACAATGGCTCGTCGATCGGCGATCGCCCTTGCCTCTTTCTCATCTTGATAAACATCAAATTCATCCCCAGCTTCAGGAACCTCATTTAGTCCCAAAATTTCCACTGCAAAGGATGGTGTTGCCGCTTCTACTTTCTTGCCGGTATCGTCTACCATGGCACGAACTCGACCGAGTACCGAACCAGCGACAATGCTGTCTCCCACCCTAAGAGTCCCATTTTGCACCAACAGGGTTGCCACAGGACCACGATTACGGTCTAGGTTAGCCTCAATTACTGTTCCTTTAGCGGCACGGTTGGGATTAGCAGAAAGTTCTTCTACTTCCGCCACTAGCAGGATCATCTCCAATAATTCCTCTAGGTTATCTCCTTTGAGGGCGCTGACATGAACCATGGTGGTATCTCCACCCCAGTCTTCAGGCACTAGACCCTGTTCGGTTAATTCCTGTTTAATGCGATCGGGGTTCGACTCAGGTTTATCTACTTTATTAATCGCGACAATCAATGGCACTTCCGCAGCTTTAGCATGGCTAATAGCTTCCTTCGTTTGCGGTTGTACCCCATCGTCCGCTGCCACAACTAAAACGGCGATATCTGTAACTCTAGTACCCCTGGCACGCATGGCAGTAAAGGCTTCGTGACCTGGAGTATCCAAGAAGACAATTTGCTGTTGTTTGCCGTTATGTTCCACATCTACGTGATAGGCACCAATATGTTGGGTGATCCCCCCTGCTTCTCCTGAAGCCACGGTACTCTTACGAATCGAGTCCAGCAAGGTGGTTTTACCATGATCGACGTGCCCCATAATCGTCACCACAGGAGGACGTGGTTGCAGATTTTCTAAATCATTGGCGTCCAACATTTCCGTATCTTTTGTGGCTGCCGATTTCTCTTCGGGAGTTTCCACAATTACCCCCAACTCTTCAGCCACCGAACGGGCAGTTTCTAAATCCAAAGTTTGGGTAATATTAACCGGAATTCCTTTAAAGAACAGGTTTCTAATAATATCTGTCTCGGGAGTATTGAGTCTTTCCGCCAAATCTCGCACAGTCAAATTATCCGTCAGAATAATCGATTCTGATAGAGTGGGTACTACTTTTCCTTTGGACTGACGTTCCGTTTTCTGAGTCTTCTCAGTTTTAAAAGATGGCTTGCGAGGTTTTTTGTTAGCGGTAGCTACAGGGGCCTGCTGCATCGATTTAGGCTTGGCAGGGCGTGCCGTGGATAGACTAAAAGCTTCATTGATCTGAATGGCATTGGCATCAGCTTCATCAAAATCTTCATCATCCAAAAGTGGCTTGGGTCCACGACGTTTCTTCGCCGCTTTACCCTTACCTAGCTTAGCTTGCTTACTTTCATCATCTTCTTCATTTTCCCACTCTTTAACTTTTTTGGGGGGAGCAGGACGTTTAAGACGAGTAACTTTCTTGACTTCTAAGTCATCAGTTTCAACGTCATCACCATCCAGGCTTTCAATCAGCTCTTCCTCTTCCTCCTCATCTTTTGGTGCTATTTTACTCACCGCTTGAATCTTCTGGGGTCTTTGATTCAATTTAGGTAGAGGTGCAATAACCTTTTTTTTCTTCTCCTCTGGCTCTAATTCCTCTGGTTTACTTTGGGGTTGTTCTACAGACCGCACTTTGGGTTTAATCGGCGACTGAATTAAGTTGCGACTGGCGGATTTTTTCCCTTGAGGTCGAGAGGGGGGAACAGTTAACCGATTTGGTTGAGGTGCATTAACTTTAGGAGAAGATTCAGTATTGGTATCAGTAGCGGCAAATTTTAGTGCGTGATCTCCACCGTCAACAGATTCATTTTGATAAGCAGGTTTAGCTGTCCCTGGGGATTTTCCAGAAACTACTGCTGAACTTGGGGCTTTGGGTCTAGATGGAGGGGAAACTAGTCTCGGGGATTGACCATTGAAATTAGGTGTTTGCGGACTAGAACTAGGGTTAGGGTTATCAGTTCGATGATGCACAGCCAAAATTTGCTGCTTGCGTTTTGCTGGGGCGTTCAGAGCGTTATTACCTTTTTGCTGACTATCTTTTTGAGTATCATGATTGTTTTCGGTGCGAGGGGACTTTTCCGCCACCGACCTCACTCTTACTGCATCGTCTGCCGTAATTGTACTACTGTGGCTTTTGACTGCAATATTGAGCTGTTCGCAAATTTCTTTGATGTCTTTATTGTCCAAATTCAATTCTTTCGATAATTCGTATATTCTAACTTTGCCGTTGTTCATCCACTATGCCCCTCAGTTGACTGTTTGTATTTTATTTGACCATTGGTTTATCCATGTAGTCCTTCATGTATTTAAGTTCCTGGTCACAGATTTTCTTGGGCTAACTCTATGAGCCAACTATGTGACCGTCGGTGAACAATGATTACTTCTATCGTAAGATTAGAATCTAAATTAAACCATAGAATAATCAGAGGAGGGCAAGTTTCAGATTACTGCTAATCTTAATTTACCCAACTAGCTTTATTTTAAAGAAAAACATCAAATAAAAAGATCCAGTCTTGGGTTTTATCTTGAATAGTTTATATTTTGCCGTTAAACTCCGACACTATCAGCTTAAACGTTCTTGTAAATTTTGATAAATATGATCAGCAACTTTGGTTCTTAAAGCACCTTTAAGACGGTTTTTGCTTTTGGCTTGTCTTAGGCAATCAAGATTAGGACATAGGTAAGCAGAACGTCCCATCCCCTCGTCTAACTGAATTTCATGGCTGGATGCTAACCGTACAACACGCCAAAAAAATTGCTTAGGGGCGATTTTTCTACAGCTTACACATTGACGGTAATTGATTTGATTCAAACTGTGGAGTTTTTTTAATATTTTACTCGGATTTTAGATTCTGACTAGGTGAAGGATTATGCCCTATGGGCGATCGCCTTTCAAATAAACTCTAGCGCCAGCCGATTTACTGAAAAACGCTAGAGTTTAATCAACTTATTTAGGCTTCGGTACTTATTCCTCTTCTGTTGCGGCAACTTCTAATTCGGTTTCTGCTTCAACTTCTGGTTCTGAGGCAAGAGACTGAGATTCCTCAACTGCTTCCTCTGTTTCCTGTGTTTCCTCATCCATCTCTGCCACTGAAGTTAATTCGTCCTCCTCGTCCTTCTCTTCGGCTATGGCTTGAAGTTGTGTTGCCCATTTTGCCATTTCTGCCTCTTCATCAAACTTATCGATATCTTTGATATCAATTTTCCAGCCAGTGAGACGAGCCGCCAAACGAACATTTTGTCCTTCCTTGCCGATCGCTAAACTTAATTGATCTTCGGCAACCAAAACAATAGATTGCTTATCTTCCGTATTGGCTAAAACTACTCGATCCACTCTAGCAGGACTGAGGGAGTTAGAGATATAGGTCGCAGGGTCAGGGGACCAGCGAATCACATCAATTTTTTCTCCCCGCAATTCATTAACTACTGCTTGAATTCGGGAACCCCTAGCACCAATACAAGCCCCCACGGGATCGACATCACGCTCCACCGTGTCTACCGCAATCTTGGTACGAACTCCTACATGACGAGAAGGGGGATGAGCTTCCCTGGCGACGGCGACAATGCGCACAATTTCTTCTTCGATCTCAGGAACTTCGTTGCTAAATAGCTCTACCACCAAACCGGCTGTCGCTCTAGAAACCATTAGCTGAGGACCACGATGGGGGGTGTCTCTAACTTTCTTCAGATAGACTTTAAAAGTGGTATTGGAGCGATAGGTATCATTGGGGAGCTGTTCCCGTTTGGGTAATTCCGCCTCAACTTCTGGCTGTCCCAAGCCACTAGTAACTGCTACGATCGCCGATTGACGTTCAAAACGAACTACCCTAGCTTGTAAAACTGTATCTTCAAGGTCTTGAAATTCTTCCTGGATCAGCTTCCGCTGTTGATCCCGCAGCTTTTGCAGCAATACCTGTTTGGTTTGAATGGCAGCCATGCGTCCAAAGTCTTTTTGCTCAGGAGTGACATCCACTAACACCGAGTCCCCCACCTGGATCTCCGAATCATCCACCTGTTCTTGAACTTCACTTAAGGCAATTTGATGATCCCGATCCTCGATCTGATCTTTACTAACATCCACAATGACTTTGGTGGTCAGAATCTGAAAGCCTTCTTCTTCGGTATCTAGCTGAACATTAAAGTTTTCAAAATATTCTTCGTCAAATTCTTCATCACGTGCCTTTGAACGACGAAATTTTTCATATCCTTTGATCAGAGCTTCTCTTAAGGCTTCTTCTACAGAGCTACCTGGCAGATTATATCTTTGACTAATTTCTTCAATGGTTGCCTTTAAACCAGGCAAACTTACTATAGTCATGGGGTACTCCTCATAGTGAAATAAATAAATATTGAGATTGCTGATCTTGATTGATCTGATTGATCAAGATGATGGCGAAATATTTTCGTTTAATTTGACTTATCCATCGTCAAGCTGTACCTTGGCAATTAATTCTCGGGGAATAGCGATCGCTTTACCTTTATCGTTGATGTGAATGGTGGTTTCATCGCGATATTGCAGTCGCCCTTGCCATTGTTTCTTGTTCTTGTATGGGGCAAAGGTGTTGACAGTTACCCCGAATCCCTTAAAGGCAATAAACTCCCGATCTGTAGTCAGGGTACGAGAAATGCCAGGACTAGAAATTTCTAAGACATAAGCTCCAGGAATAATTTCCTCTAGGTCTAGCTTTTCCTCAAGCATACGACTCATTTGCTCGCAATTTTCCAGGCTGGTATCTCCCTCAGAATTTCTGACATCTATTCTGAGAATTGGCGGGTTTTTGTTGGTTTGGAACACAGCATCTACCAACTCTAAATTCAGATCTTCAGCCAAGGAAGATGCTAGTTCAATAATTTTAGGGACAACAGGATGAGTCATGACTCGCCAAAGATTTGATTTTACTTCAACTGATCTTAATGATGAGTTGGAACTGTGGTTACTTTTGAGAGGTTAATTTTGACAACAAAAAAAGCGGGCAAACCCCACTTTCATGATGCTCATATCTTTGCAGGTAGAACCACGAATTAGCTCTACTTGCATTGCTGCAATTAATCATACCAATAAAATCAAGATTACGACAATTATTCTCTGAGGGTAATTTATCTGGAGTAAAACCAAGAAACACAGCGGAACAACACTTAACTCAAGTTTGAACTCAAGCTAAACACTGAACTACTGTGTTTCTTTAAATTGAATTAATTGAATTTTCTTCCTCAAACCGCTCTAAAAAATTAGAACAAGCCTAAAGTTAAAGATTCATCGATGGGGAAAGTTGCGCCAATTCCCAGCCAAATAGTCACAACAGTACCAAACAAGAATACTGTAGTGGCTACGGGGCGACGGAAAGGATTTTGGAATTTGTTAACGTTTTCAATGAAAGGAATTAACATCAGACCTAAAGGTACTGCTGTTTGAGCAGCAATTCCCAATAGTTTACTAGGAACTACCCGCAGGATTTGGAAGACAGGATACAAATACCACTCAGGTAGAATTTCTAGAGGCGTAGCAAAAGGATTTGCTGGTTCTCCTACTACCGCAGGGTCTAATACTGCTAGGCTAACAACCAATCCAATAGTTCCCAGAATTACCACGGGAAAAATGTATAACAAATCATTAGGCCAAGCCGGTTCACCGTAATAGTTGTGACCCATGCCTTGCGCTAATTTAGCGCGTAAAGCGGGATCGCTAAGATCGGGCTTTTTTAACGTGGACATAGTGTTTTCTCCTAAAATTTATCAGGTCAGGTTCCCTGCCGTAAAACGACAGGGCTTGCCTGACCGTTGGTAAATAAATCTGTGCGTGATACACACAATTTATCCGCTATTTTGAGCAAAATCAATTAGGAGAAATAAGTTTGATCTCCCAAGAGAATTTCTCGGTACTGGATTTTCTCCAGGATTACAAAGGACCAGAGATACCTTGCTTACGAATCATCAAGAAGTGCAACAGCATAAATACTGCAATCAACCAAGGCAAGACAAAAGTATGCAGGCTATAAAAGCGAGTTAAAGTCGCTTGACCAACGCTAGCACTACCTCTTAATAGTTCTACCATTTGATCGCCCACCACAGGAATTGCTGCGGGTACACCAGAGACGATTTTCACTGCCCAGTAACCAACTTGATCCCAAGGAAGGGAGTATCCAGTAACACCGAAACTAACGGTAAGCACTGCCATGATTACTCCAGTAATCCAGGTCAACTCACGGGGTTTTTTGAAACCACCAGTTAAGTAAACGCGGAAAGTATGCAAAATCATCATCAAAACCATCATGCTAGCTGACCAGCGATGAATTGAGCGAATCAACCAGCCAAAGCTGACTTCGTTCATGATGTACTCAACTGAAGAAAATGCTTCAGCGACGTTGGGCTTGTAATAAAAAGTCATGCAAAATCCAGTGGCAAACTGAATTAGGAAGCAGACTAGGGTAATTCCACCCAGGCAATAGAAAATATTGACGTGGGGTGGAACATATTTGCTGCTGATGTCATCGGAAATTGCTTGAATTTCCAGCCGCTCATCAAACCACTGAAAAGTTTTGGAATCTGTTACTTGTTTAGAAAACATGAAGCTTATAAATTAGCTAACAAAAAATAGTTATGGATGAGGTTCCCTATCAATCTGACAACGTCTTGCATTAATTTAAAAACCCAGGAGAGTTACTTCCTGAAAGCTCTCATTTTTACAAAATCGCTGTACAGAGTCTCAGGTAAGAATGCGTACTGCGTTAAAGCTTATCTGTCCAGGGACAGAAATCACGCATTGTGTATATTTGCTGTTTAAGTCCATATTAGAGCGAAACCATATCAGAGATAGCTTTACTCTACTTAAAAATGTAACATAGCTTTAAGCTATGATGTCTTTATTTAATGTTGTATTATACGTCAATTTTAATTCGGCATACCCATATATCTTTTGAAGAGATTGAAAAGTCAAATTCAGTCTGTCTGGAAAAAGCCGCCGTTGATACGTAACAATTAATTAAGAATTGCTAAATTTAGCATAGTCGTTCATAGTCAAGATCTCTCCCTACTTAACATAATTGTTCTTATGGTCAAGAAAGTTTTTTCCCTTGCTCTCGTAGCATTTTTCTGGATTGCATCCTGCTTTTGGTATGTTCCCAGTGCTCAAGCCTTCACGGAAGAGCAAAAGCTTTTTCTCCAATCTTGGCGGATTGTTAACCAATCTTATGTAGATGAGACCCTCAATCATCAAAATTGGTGGAAGTTAAGAGAAAAACTGGTGCAAAAGCCCTTACGCGATCGCGAAGAAACTTATGCTGCCATCGAAGAGTTACTGGCAACTTTAGACGATCCGTTTACGAGATTACTAAGACCAGAACAATACCATAGTTTGCAGGTAAATACTTCGGGAGAGTTGTCTGGAGTGGGGCTACAGATCAACATTAATCCTGAAACCAAATTGATCGAGGTGATTTCGCCTTTAGCCGGTTCTCCTGCCGAAGCCGCAGGCATTCAACCGCGAGACAGCATTTTGGAAATTGATGGAGTTGATGCGAAAACCATCACTCTCGATGAAGCCGCTGCCATGATGAGGGGAACATCAGGGAGTAAAGTCTCCTTGAGAATTCAATCGAGTCAGGATAAAGGGTTGAAACCTCGTAGCGTCGAAATAGTGCGCGATCGCATTTCTCTCAATCCTGTTTATACTGCCTTGGATACCAACACTGACAAAAAGGTTGGCTATGTGCGCTTAAATCAGTTTAGTGCCAATGCCGCCAAGGAAATTGCCCATGGAGTTAAGAACTTAGAAAAGCAGGGAGCAGAGGCTTATATTCTCGACCTCAGGAATAACCCAGGCGGTTTACTCCAAGCGGGGATAGAAATCGCTCGGATGTGGATTGATGATGGCACCATTGTTTACACCGTCAATCGTCAAGGAGCTTTGGGTAGTTTTGATTCTAATCATGAAATTCTCACGGAAGATCCCTTGGTCGTACTGGTCAACCAGGGTACGGCTAGTGCGAGTGAAATTTTGGCGGGGGCATTACAAGACAATCAAAGAGCGTTGTTAGTAGGGGAAAAAACCTTTGGCAAAGGGCTGATTCAATCTCTTTTTGAACTGCCTGATGGTTCAGGTTTAGCGGTAACCGTGGCAAAATATGAAACCCCTAACCACACTGATATCAATAAGCTAGGAATTATGCCTGATGATGTTGTGGTTCAGCAGCCCATTACCTATAATCAGATCGCCACAGAAGCGGATCAGCAATACCAAGAGGCGCTACAGTTGGTGACGGGAAAAACGGGTGTTTTGGCTAAGGCTGGATAGAACGTTAGTTCGATGAGTTGCAAAATGAAATGGCTTAGGTTGGGAAAAGGGAAAAGGGAAAAGGGAAAAGGGAAAAGGGAAAAGGGAAAAGGGAAAAGGGGAAAGGGGAAAGGGGAAAGGCGCACTTTTCTTTTTAAACTAACACCAATTTTCTTGCTTGGTTTTTATGGTTGACATATCAAAATTTGCTATCGAAATTCACGTGAATATGAAGTAAGACGATGCCTTACCATAATCAATGTGGGATAATCTTGATTAAGAATCAAATCAAGTTTTAACAAGAAATTTAAGCAAATGTTTAATTTTACAGGAACAAGACCCAGCAATTTAGGTGTTAAAGATGGGAAACTAGCTGCCTGTCCTGGGACTCCTAACTGTGTGAATAGTCAAAGTGATGATGCCCAATCTAAAATTGATGCTTTGCCTGGGGTATCTATAGCGGAGCTTAAAAAAGCAGTCACTGCCATGGCAGGAGCTACGGTAATTGAGGAAAAAGACAATTATCTTTACGCTGAATTTAAGAGCAAGTTAATGGGCTATGTAGACGACGTAGAATTTTATCTTGACTCTAATGCTAATTGCATTCAAGTACGTTCTGCCTCTCGTTTGGGTAAATCAGACTTAGGGGTTAACCGCAAGCGAGTTGAAGAAATTAGAAGCAAATTATCATAAGCTGAACAAATATTAGACAGTTATCAGACAATGCAGTAATCAGGACTATCGAATTATCAGGGTTAGGTTAGCTTGACCCTTTTTTGCTGCTTTTTTGCTGTTGATCAGATTTATTATTTATTTAGATTTAGACCATGCCCACTACCGCCTCTAGTAACAAATCCCCTGATGCTGCTGGAATCACCGCTAAACTTAAATCAGGAGAAAATTTAGCCCATGCTGACTTTAGCAACCAAGATTTATATGCGATCGCTCTTAATCAAGCCAACTTAGAGCAAGTGAATTTTGCTGGCAGTATCTTGACTAACGCCGATCTGGTAGAAGTAAATCTTCAAGAAGCAAACCTGCAAAATACAGATTTAAGAGGAGCAAATCTGACAGGGGCAAACCTTACAGGGGCAAATCTGACAGGGGCATATTTGAGCCGTGCAGATCTGCGTGGAGCAAATTTAACGGGAGCGAATTTAACTGAAACTCAGTTGCAAGTAACCATTTACGATCGCGCTACGACTTTCCCTGAAGGATTTGATTACCAAAGTTCAGGGGCAGTGGGGCCAGGCGCAAAATTGAATGGAGCTTATCTGAATACCGCCAATTTGCGGGGGGTAGATTTAACTGGGGCAAAGCTGATTGGTGCTTATCTCAGTGGAGCGGACTTTACAGGAGCAATTCTGGATGATGTTTCCTTTAGCGGAGCAATTTTGCAAAAAGCGATCATGACAGGGGCGAGTCTGCGTAATGCTCGTTTAGGCAATACAGAACTCAAAGGAGTGGACTTGAGAGGAGCAGATCTGACGGGGGCAAATTTGGATAACATCCAGAATATCGCGGGGGCAGATTTTAGTTTTGTTAAAGGCTTAAGTGAGGCAGCTCGGTCGGCTATCTTAGGGTTTCCTGCCCCAGATCTAACTACCTGGAATGCCTATACCCGCTGCAATACGCAAGATAGTTTAACTAAACAATTATCCTAAAAAGAATTACCCTAAAAACTAAAAACTAAAAACTATTATCACTTATGACTATCAAGGTTTACGGCATACCCAATTGTGGCACTTGTAAAAAAGCGATCGCCTGGCTAGAAGACAATCAAATTGAATATGAATTTATCAATACCAAGGATCATCCCCCCAGTAAAAAAGTGATTACTAGTTGGGTGAAAGCATTAGGCAGTAAAGCAATGCGCAATACCTCGGGGCAATCCTATCGAGCTTTGGGAGAGGAGCGCAATAACTTTAGCGATCAACAATGGATCGATGCTTTTACTCAAGATGCCATGCTCCTTAAACGACCATTATTTACCAAAGATAATCAAGCATTATTAGTCGGCTTCAAAGCTTCTCCCGCAGAATTGACTGCAAAATTGGCTGAGAGCTAATTAACTGATGCTACGCGAGAAACGATTTTTTCCCCTTTCCCCTTTCCCAGCCTCAGCAGATTAATTTGTTTCTGAGGAGTAATTAAAAATGATTGAAGCGGTAATTTTTGACCTGGATGGCTTGTTAATCGATTCGGAACCACTGTGGCAAGAGGCAGAAATACTAGTATTTAAGCAAGTTAATCTGGTGCTAACTCCTGAGCTATGCCGACAAACCCAAGGTTTAAGAATCGATGAAGTGGTGGACTATTGGTATCAACAATATCCCTGGACTAATTTAAGTAAACTAACAGTGGAAGAGTTAATAGTGGCACAAGTCATCGAATTAATTCAGCTTAAAGGGGAACCCTTGCCAGGAGTTGAGGGGGCAATATCTTTTGTCCAAAGCCAAGCTGTCAAAATTGCCCTGGCTTCTTCTTCCTCCTCGATAATTATTCAAGCAGCATTACAAAAGCTTAACTTAACCGAGGTTTTTGAGGAGGTATATTCCGCCGAATCTGAGGTTTTGGGCAAGCCCCATCCAGGAGTTTACCTAACTACCGCTCAGAAATTGGCTGTTTTGCCTCAATCCTGTTTAGCTCTGGAAGACTCATTAAATGGTGTATTAGCTGCCAAAGCTGCTCAAATGAAGTGTATCGCCATCCCAGAAGTCTTACACCAGAAGAATCCCAAATTTGCGATCGCCGATCAAATCCTGAAATCTCTAGCTGAAATAAATGAGTCAGTCTGGAACAGTTTGCTTTAACTTACCTATTTAACTCACTTGGGTCTTCAATTCCTGTAATACTTTCTCCGCATGGGCTTTGACTCTTACCTTGTCCCAAACTTGAGCAATTTGGCGATCGGGAGAAATCAAAAAAGTAGAACGCACTACGCCCATATATTCTTTGCCCATAAATTTCTTTAAACGCCAGACACCGTAGGCTTCAATTACTTGATGGTCAGGATCGCTTAACAATTTCAGCGCTAAATCTTGCTTAGCAATAAATTTACAGTGAGACTGGGGCGAATCTGGACTTACGCCGATAATATCCGCCCCTAGTTCCTGGAAATCTTGGGCATAGGCGGTAAAATCCTTAGCTTCGGTAGTGCAGCCAGGAGTATTGTCCTTCGGATAAAAATAGAGTACTAACCAACGTCCTGAATAATCTGCCAGGCTAACAACAGTTTCATGTTGATCTTTAGCAGAGAAATCTGGAGCATTCTGTCCAATTTGAGGCATATCTGTCATGGCAATAAAAGCTATTGATCAGGTTTCTGGTTTGATTTTAAGGTTGATTTCCGTAGAAATAACTAAAAGTCCCCATCATTAGCAAAAACAAAACTTTAGTAAAAATACGGTTGTGCTTCAGCTTTATTGAAGAGATGATAATTCTAGAGTTAAGCAAAATAAATAAACAATAAATAGCAAAAATATTTCCTGATGAAGCCAGGGCATCACTTCACCTCTAGCTAATCATATCTAGTCTTGCTCCAGAACCCAGTTGTATAACTGGGTTTTTTTCTAACTTTTTCTGAGATACCGATCTGATACCTCTTTCGATGGCAACGGTTCAATATCAGTCAGCATTGCCGCCAATGGTGACATCTTTGATTCTGAGACTAGGGCCTCCGCAACCTACCGCTAGTCCTGATTGTCCTCCCTTGCCACAACCGCCAGACTCGTCCCAATAGAAATCATCGCCGATCGCTTCAATATTCGCCAGAGTCTTAAACACATTCCCAGAAAGGGTAACATCTTTAACGGGTTCAGCTAATGTACCCTGACGAATCATCCAAGCTTCTCCCGCGCTGAAGGTAAACATTTCGCCATTGGTCATCCCCCCTAACCAATTACGAGCATATACTCCCTCCGAAACATCTTTAATTAGATTTTGGACAGGAGTTTTACCCCTGGCAATCCAGGTATTGGTCATCCGTACAATCGGGGAATGATGATAGTCTAAGCAACGAGCATTACCTGTCGGGGCTTCTTCCAGTCTGCCCGCAGTTTCTCTGGAGTGAAGTCTGCCCACCAATACTCCATCTTTAATTAACTGGGTGGTTGTGGCGGGAGTCCCCTCGTCATCATAGAAGTAACTACCACGATGAACATAATTATCCTCTGATGCCATGGGTGCCGCACCGTCAAAAATCTGTAGCTCTGGGGAACCAAAACGCTTACCCATGCTCATCACTTCTAACAAGTCGGGGTTTTCATAAGCCATATCTGCTTCCGATAAATGTCCAAAGGCTTCGTGGACAAATAATCCCGTTAAAATTGGGTCGATCACGACGGTATAGATATCCCCTTTGATTTTAGGTAAAGACAGAGCATCAACTGCTCTTTGGGCTGCGCCAATTACCTGTTGATCTAGGTTGGTCAAATCTTCATAAGCTTGACGTGAGCCTGTGGTTTCCCTTCCTGTTTGAATAGCGTCATCCTTTCTGGCTGTGGCCGAAAAGCGCATTTCCATATCTGACCAGGATTGCTCAATTAAACTCCCTTCCGAAGTAGCCAGAATTATTCTCTGAGAACTATCGCCATAACTAACGGTGGTAGTAGTTAAACAGTCGTTATAACCACGTAGTAATTCATCATAGCGATCGCACAGAGCTTTTTTATCTGCCAAAGAAATATTTCGTGGATCACTTCCCTTCAGGGGAACATGGCAAACCGTTTGAATCGGCTCCACTGGTGCCAAAATCGTTTCCGAGTCCCCAACTATTTTCGCTGCCGCGATCGCTTCTTCAATTCTCTCGATCAGACTGTCCAAGTCGTCAAATGCCGAAAATCCCCAACCCCCACGACAACAAGCCCTTACCTGTCCACCTAAAGCAATACTCTCACTCAGAGTTTCAATTTTACTCTGGCGCAAGAAAATGTTAGTTTCTGCTGCTTGCTCTAAACGAATGGTCAGAAAGTCAATGCGATCGCGATATTTAGCGATTAGTTCAGTCAGTCTATTTTTATGTTCGGCAAATAGATTGGGCAAATCGGATAGATCGGACATGATGATAATTTATCAGCAGATTTAACTTACCTTAATATTATCCCGAGTTTTAACGCCCTGACCTTTCTAACTTTGAAGTAGTGGGAGACATTTATGTAGCTTTTGGTCTAGATAAAGAGATTGAGGATAACTAACTGCTAGATCTATAGCTTCTAAAACAGTCTCTGCATCGCTTTCTTTTGTACAAAAAGAATTTACTCCCAAGGAATATAACAATTCAATTACTTCAGGATGTCGATAGTCACTCCAGTGAATCACGCTGCTTTCAGGGGCGATCGCCTTGAACAAAGCTAAGTTATCAGTATCGGATTCTGATTCAATATCAAAAAACAGAATATCAATATTCATTTCTCCATACATCAAAGAGAAAACCTGCTCTGAATTATCTAGCACCATCACCTTAAGGTTTGGTCTGTGGTCGCTAATGAGGCTCGACAACTGCTTGCCCTGTTGCCGATTAGGTTCAATGATGACTACGTTTAACAGATTTGAAGAAAATATATTATCAAGCATAAACTTTTAGAAGTTTTTTTTCAGTATATTCATTTAAATATTATTACTTAGATAATGTCCACTTTTAATTTTCTAAACTATTTTGGGGCTTAATTAATCTAAAGTTAATCAAAATCCCCTGATTTTTGAAGTTTGATTGAAGCTGAGTTGGTTAAATGATTAATTTTCCACAACTATGCTCTCCGACATTTCTGATGCTTCAGTCGGTGAAATGGCAATCGAACTATAAGTAAATAGTTTAATACCCTCTTGTTCCATAATTCGCAGAATGTTGAGGTTAATCTCGGACAAAATAGCACGATAAATTTTCAGGTTATCTGCTTCAGCAAAAGCTTGAATTTTAATCATTCTGGAGTTTTGGTTAATCCCACTGAACCATACCGTCAGGCGATCGCTTAGGTGCTCAATTTCTTGAGGCAAGCGACGAAGAGTATTGCAGATTCGCTCTGTTTGCACTGAGGTCAGATCATCAATCTGTAAGGTAATCTCAATGCCCAATAGTTCTTGCTCATCAGGATTTTGTGACCAGTTTTCCACAATTCCCGTAATCATTTTGGAGTTGGGAATTTTAATTAGGGTATGTTGACTCAACACGCAGAGGGTCGTACTTCTAATCCCAATATATTGCACCTGCACTAGCTGATCGATGTCTTGGACTTTGAGAATATCCTCCAGACGATAAAGACGATCAGAGAAAATAATCACGGTACAGAACCAGTCGTAAACAATATCCTTGAGTAATAAACCCAAGGTGATCCCTGTACCACCAACCAAACCAATCAATGCCCCCGCCGAAGCCCCTAGCAAGACTTCTCCTGCTTTGATTATGACAATGGCGATCGCTAAAGTTTGAAATAGTTTGGGTAAATAAGGAACGATCAAATCATCGAGTTCGGTTTCCGTTGCTAATGCTAAATTCCCCAAAACTTCACCCAATAAAGGAGAGGCACGAAAAATAATCCAGGCGACTAGAGCGATCGCACTAAGATTAATTAAGTTATCTATCCCTTCGCTAACCGCAGGATTTAACTCCGTAGCAATAATCAACTTCGCCAAGGCAATGCCAGCAACAATGATGAGCCAGTTTAAAGGTTGCTTGAGAATAGCGATTAATTCATCATCTAATTCCGTTTCAGTTTGGCGGGTTAAATCTTCGAGGTATTTAATAATAATGGCGGTAAACAACTTTCTGCATAACTGCGCCAAGGCGATCGCCAAGATTACTAAAACAATTTTCACCAGCGGAATATCCCCTGCGCCAATTCCCCCCAGAAGCCAATTCATGTCTGCCAAGAAACCCAAATCCATATCGCTTTTATTATTTAGAAAAAACCAGAACAATCCTACCCACAAAAAAGCCCGTAGAAAAATTATCATTAATCTACAGACTCAAGTTAGATAGGTATTAAACTTTTACTGTGAATCAGCTTAGAGCTTAGAGCTTAGAGCTAATTTAAGCATCATCTAATGCCACGATACCAGGCAGAGTTTTTCCTTCCAGCAACTCCAAACTTGCACCACCACCAGTGGAAATATGGCTCATTTTTTCCGCCACACCAACTTTTTCCACCGCAGCTACCGAATCACCACCACCAATGATAGTTACAGCATCGGACTTCCCTGCTAGAGTATGGGCGATCGCTTCGGTTCCCGCAGCAAATTTATCAAATTCAAATACCCCCATGGGGCCATTCCAAATTACCGCATTACAATCAGCTAGAGCATCTTGGAATACTTTAATGGAATCAGGGCCAATATCTAGTCCCATCCAGCCATCAGGAATATTTTCAATGCTTACGGTTTGAGCATTAGCATCAGGTGCAAAATTATCAGCTACCACAACGTCAGTCGGCAACAGCAATTCTACCCCTTGAGCTTTGGCTTTAGCTTCTAAAGACTTAGCTAGTTCAAGCTTGTCTTCTTCCACCAAAGAATTACCCACGCTCAAGCCACGAGCTTTGTAGAAAGTAAAGATCATCCCGCCACCAATCAGCAGCTTGTCGCACTTGTCTAATAAAGTTTCGATGACACCAATTTTGCTCGAAACTTTAGAACCACCAATAATCGCTGCCAAAGGACGCTTAGGATTATCCACAGCATCTTGAAGATAGTCTAATTCCTTCTCAATCAAATAACCCGCAACGCTAGGACTTAAATAATGAGTTACCCCTTCCGTGGAAGCGTGAGCGCGGTGAGCCGTACCAAATGCCTCGTTAACGTATAGGTCGGCATTAGCAGCTAACTGTTTAGCAAATTCAGGGTCATTAGCTTCTTCTTCATTATGAAAACGCAGGTTTTCTAATAAGACCACCTGACCATTACTCATGCCATTGACAATCGAAGCCACACCATCCCCAACACAATCATCACACTTAGTAACCTCTTGTCCTAATAGCTCAGAAAGTCTTTTAGCAACTGGAGTCAGACGCAATTCTTCTTTGACCGCACCCTTGGGACGACCCATGTGGCTACATAAGATTACTTTACCGCCTTTACCTGTTAAATCTTTGATCGTAGGTAATGCAGCTTTGATGCGAGTATCATCGGTAATGTTGCCACTACCATCTAAGGGAACATTAAAATCGGCTCTTACTAAAATTCTTTTTCCAGAAATATCTGCTTCGGTCAAACTCGCGACAGTTTTCTTAGCCACTACTGCTTTCCTCCTAATTGCTAATTTTAAATTTGGGGCTAGGATTAATCTACCAGAGGGACTGCACTAAAGGAAGTATCCTTCTTCAGTAATTATTAGGCAAGGGAAAAAGTGCGATCGCCATGACGACTTCGATCATGTTTTATGAGCTTAAAACAAAGCGATCGCTATAAGAATTAAGATCTCGCTGCAAATCTTGGCTAGATATTTTGTACCCACTCAAGGGATAACTTTTTCTGCGATCGCACACAGTCTTGGAGGTAGAGATTTATGAGACTCTGATATGGAACTCCCATCTCTTCGGATAAACTCTTGAAATAATCTATAACTTCTTCTTCAAGCCGAATCTTCACCTGCTTCTTGAGTTTCTTGAAGTATGGATTCTGAACTGAGTCAGAGAAATCGTACTCGTCTTTCATAATGAAAAGCTGCGGTATTATCGAAAGCTAGCTCGCTCATACTTATATTGTAACTACAAAGTAGTTTTTACACAAAATAGCGATCTCACTTGAATTGTATTGCGAATATTTCTGTGTACCACTCTCTTGGATATGCGATCGCCTTGGCGACTTTGATCGTATTGGATGATCGTTTAGGAATCTTGTTGTTGGGTTTCACTCCGTTCTACCCAAGATACAAAATTGGTGCTCCGCATACCCTGCGGAGCGTAATCGCACTTTTCTCTACTTTATCCATAAAAAAAATGTTGGGAGAGTTAAGAAAAAATCAGGATTCTAAAGCAATCTCAATTGAGAAAGTTTTTATGGATAAAGATCATCAGAGCAAAAAGTGTAAGAATTTTTGCCTTACTTATGACTTAATAGATTTCGCCATTTGTGCTGCATTCCTGCTTACAGCAGCGTCCAGTGAAGCTTTTGCTTGTGCCGCACTCGTTTCTGCTTGTAGTTGTGACATACGTTCTGACGTAGCCATTTGAGAAGCTGCACTTTCCTCCATAGAAGCTAGCGCAGCATCAGTAGCACCAGCGCCACCACAAATTCTGCTAGTTTTATTTTCGCTTAATTCATTAAGTAAACTTTCTCTGAATTCAAGGTCAGAAATTTTAATGGTCATTTTTCAGAAGAGATTCACTTTCAATTACTTCACAATCAATCTACTTAATCAATTCCTGTTGGTTGGTGGAATAAAGTGAAACTTAATAAAAATCATCTCACTTTATAATCAATCAAAGATTTTTAATAAAGCGATCCAAAGGCTGCGCGCGACGCGGAGCTAGTCCTTTAAGGGAGCGTAATCGCATTTTTAATGTGTAGAGATGTGAAAGCGATCGCACTAATTGCCATTAATCACAATTCATTCTAAATATAGTTTTATTGCTTCTCTGATGTTTTCTAAAGCTTCATCAGCATTTTCGCCTTCGCTGATACAACCAGGTAAAGCAGGAACATATACTGTATATCCACCTTCATCACTAGGTTCTAAAACAACTTGTAATTTCATTTTTCTAACTAGTGTTACGCATTCGATTGTAATTATTTTCAACTCGTCCATCTCACTTCGTACCAATCAAAGGTTTTAAGTAAGGCGATCGCGATTTAATAAATATTCAAGATAATTAGCTTAACTATTCTCTTCTAAAGGTTGACACAAGACCTCACACAACTGATCTAACCCCTCTTTTCGCTGCTCAATTAGTGTTTTCCCAAGATTTTCTAAATACTCAATATTGTCTGGATTTGCATTATCCATCTGATCGTGAGAGTCTTCACTACTCAGTGGCACCTGAAAACGATAGTAGTTTCTGTGATCCCCTTGATTAATCATCAACTGATTAAGCTGGTATGCAACAGACTCACTCTGCCCATCAAAAACAACATTAAGTAATGGAAGTACCCATTTGAGTTGTCCCCAATTAACTGCATCTTTATGTTTAAATTTTTTGGTCAACGATCCAGTACCTAAAGAGACAACAAGTAGGTCATCACGCTGTAGTTCTCGTTCAGTCTTTCGCTTATAAGAAATCATCATCTCCATCATTGCCAAGGAAGTAGGATTATTCGCAAATATCCCGCCATCTACCAAGGTATAGTAAGCTTCTGAAGTTCGATGAACTGTATCAAGCTTGTAAGGAGGGAAAAATGTTGGTGCAGCGGAGGTTGCCATTGCTGCCTGAACCATTGTGAATCCTCTACATACTTTGCGACTGTCTAGACTCTCTGTTTCTTCAGCTTTATGGTTACTTGTGAAGAAAACGGGCGCTCGCAATTCGATATCATAGCTTGTGATAAAGACTTCTCCCAATGCATTTTCAATACGAGTCTCACCCAAAAGCTCTGTCAAAACTTCCTGTTTACCCTTTGGACTAAACTTTGGTCGTACTAACTCATCTATAGATGTGGGAAAATTTTCGCTGAATATTTTTTTACCATGCTTACGATAGAAATGTACTAGCTCAGAAGCAGTATATTCTGCTTCGTGGTTGCTAACAGAATCCGAATTACGCATTGTCAAGCCTAGAGCTAAAATTCCTCCAGTTGAAGTGCCTGCAACCATGTCGAACATTGATTCTATTCGTTTTCCTGTTCTTTCTTCTATGTAGCTAAGAACCATAGCAGGAATAATACCCCGAATACCACCACCATCGATTGAAAGGACTCTTTTTTTAAAAGTTTTAGCAGCCATCATTCTTATCTCTTGTTTGAAGTCTAACTATATTATTGGACAAAAACTTTCAGGAGATCCACCCTCATATGAGATTATCTCCAGAATTATTCCGTATGGTGATGAGATCGCTTTTTTAACTTGTAGAGGGCGATCGCTATAATATCAGTCTGATAAACCTAGCCAGCTTTTGATCAATCGTATAAACACCTCTTTTGACTGCACTGGAGACATTCAATCCTGCTGCTTGCCAATCAACTAAAACAAATTCTCCTGGCAATAATGAATTAGTTTTACTTGGAGGGGAACTATAAAAATGTCCTGGGAAATATGCTGAGTATTGACCACAATAGCAGGTCTAACTTTAGAGTCAGATAAATCAGAAAAAGGATAACGAACTAAGATAACATTATTCTTCAAGTAGTTCGGCATAGATATCATCCTCTGAATTATGCCAAACTTTATCTAGAGAAACTTGGCTAGTTTTACTCCAAAATTCTGTTTCTTGATCGGGTAAAACTGTAACTAAAACTCTTGTCCCTTCAGGAAGTTCTAATTCATCTGATATTTCGATTTTTCCTTGGCATACAGTTGCTATCAAGGTTTTTAACATCTATTTATTTTAGAAGGTTTCTGATTGTAATTATAATCTTAGTTGCCCTTAGGAGATGCGATCGCATCTTTTGTGTGTAGAGATGCAAAAGCGATTAGGCTCCATTTAAGCTTCGTGATCGCAAATCCCAAGAAATAATCCAACATCAATGGATTTGAAATTGAGAATGAAAAAAGTCCCCCGGCGTTGGGAGACTTAAGAAATTAATTTTAATTAAGCTACAGTTCTAAACCTCTAGAGACTAAAGAGCAGCAGCGGCAGCTTTAACTCCAGACTTAGGTGCAAAATCGTGACCTAGTTCGGTTAGTGTCGCTTCTAAACAAGCAATAGCCGTTAAGATATCGCGATCGCTCACAAAACCTAAATGACCGACACGGAAAATCTTACCTTTAAGGTGATCCTGTCCTCCAGCCAGGGCAATATCATATTTCTTGCTCATGGTAGATCTGATGGCTTCTGCATCATCAGTGGCGATCGCTGTTACCGCAGTACTGGCGGCATTATCAGGTGCAAAAAGAGCTAACCCCATCGCTTTGGCTGCCGCGCGGGTCGCCTGAGTCAAACGTAGATGACGGGCAAAGATATTTTCCAAACCTTCTTCCTGCATCATTTGTAAGGCAGTTTGTAGCCCAAACATCAAGTTGATGGGAGGAGTAAAGGGACTGCTATTTTTGGCGTTGGCTTTTTTGTATTTACCCAAGTCCATATAGAAACGAGGAAATTTACTAGTCTCGTAGGCTTTCCAAGCTTTGTCACTCACTGAAATAAACCCTAAGCCAGGAGGAATCATATAGCCTTTCTGAGAACCCGATGCTACTACGTCTAATCCCCAGTCATCAATGGGAATATTATAGGCACCCAAACTGGTCACAGCATCGACAATAATTAACGCTTCGCCGTGAGCTTTGACGTGCTTATTAATCGTTTCTAAGTCGTTGAGTACCCCCGCCGACGTTTCGGAATGGGTAATCACCACCGCCTTGATCTCTTTGTTAGTATCTGCCTCTAATTTCGTCCGAAACTCTTCTGTATCCAGAGGCTTGCCCCACTCTGCCGTGATCCGTTCGGTGGTTAAGCCAAACACTTCACAAATCTGTGCCCAGCGATCGCCAAATTTACCATTCACACCAACCAAAACGCGATCGCCAGGGCTGAGGAAGTTGATCATGCCCGCTTCCATTGCCCCCGTACCTGATACGTTAAGGGAAAGTACTTCGTTTTTAGTCTGATGTAGCCATTTTAAGTTTTGATTGATCTCGGCAATAACCTTACTAAAATCACCGCTACGATGTCCGATGGGGTGCTTGCCTAAAGAAACCAATACTTTCGCTGGGACTGGAGTAGGCCCAGGAATCATTAACATATGCTTGTCTTCCATGAAGTCTTCCTTAATTATTCAGCTAACCAGGTGGTTTATTTTATCTTATGGCAAGGAACCATGCACGTTGACTAAAAGAATTAGTAATATAGCGCTACTTAAAGCTACTTAAATTCGTCAAAATTATCTTGAAATTATCTCGAAGTGTCTCAAATCTCATGATTATCTAATGAGTAAAACCACAGAGGGCGAAGCAAACTACCTAAGCTATCTTGAGGGTCAGTTTATATTAAATAGCATTAGCAGGATCAATTATGCGAAAAACAACGCTAGCTCTAGCTATAGTAACTTCTATTCTCACTTATAGTCAAAAATGTCTGGCTAGTGATTTTCAAGAGCTAATTTCTGGGAATCAAGCCCCCCTCTCTAGACAGTTAAAAGATTTCGATGATTCTTGGCGACAGGTAGCTATTAGCGGTCAGTATGAAATGGCAGACTTGATGAAGTCCTGGACTAATTTATTTGGTGCCAATATCTATAACAATATTTACTACACCCAAGGTAAGACAGTTCAAGTAAACGATGAAACCTATGTAGTGGCTTATCGTCTAGCCAGTTCAGGGGAACCCTTGAATCTTAACTCTTTGTTAGAAGGGGTCATGGGTTCGGTGTCTGGGATCGCTGGGGGTGATTGTGAGGCGATCGCATCCCCTGAAAAAATCACTCCAGAAACGAAGGTAACCCTTTCTCTTTTGAATTTAAAAACCATTGGTAGTTTAAACAATGTTCGCCCTTTTGACCTAGAAACAGATTTAGCAATGTTGGAAGAAGCGGAACAACAGGCACAAGAAGCCTGTGAACAAGCAAATTTAGCAGCCATGAATTCCCAAGTTGAATCTAACCTGCAAAGCTTAGGTAGTGCTTTACTCAGTTATGCCGAACAAAATGAGCATAAACTACCTGAGATGAGTGATCTAGAGACAGTTAAACTGGCGCTACAAGAATTTGTCTACGACGAATCTGTCTTCTATCATCCAGAGACTTTTGAACCTTATCTGGTCAATACTTCTTTGTCAGGTCAAAATTTAGCGGAGCTGGACAATGGAGAGGAAACTGTCGCTTTTTATGAAGCCAGTCCCGCAGCGGATGGCTCTATTGGCGTAGTTTATACCGATGGTGTCTATCAAAGAATCTCAGAAGAAGATTGGGAAGCAGTTAAGAAAACTTCTAAATTGCCTTAAAGATCTTTAAAGTCTCTAACAGACTAATGAGAATAATGAAGATTAATCACGAGGATTAAGAGATAAGACCTCTTATCAAGAAGAATTAAGCAACAGGATATGTACTCAGTATTTCATGGGAAGATTAGGAAACTGCTTTTCTAGAACGAAATCGAGGTTTTTACAATGGCTCAACTTAGATTAGGCGACACCGCGCCTGATTTTACTCAAGATTCCAGCATGGGAGAAATCTCTTTTCATGAATGGGCTGGAGATAGCTGGGTAGTTCTCTTCTCACATCCCGCTGACTACACTCCTGTCTGTACTACAGAATTAGGTGAAGTTGCCAAACTCAGATCTGAATTTGACAAGCGTAATGTTAAAACAATTGCCTTGAGTATTGATGATGCTGACTCTCATAAGGGTTGGATTTGCGATATCGACGAAACTCAAGGAACAAAAGTTGACTATCCTATTTTGGCAGATGGAGATAAGAAGGTTTCTGACCTTTATGACATGATTCATCCTAATGCCGATGCGAAGGTAACAGTGCGTTCAGTATTTATTATTGACCCTAATAAAAAACTTCGCCTGACCTTGACTTATCCCCCCAGCACGGGTCGTAATTTCCCTGAAATTCTTAGGGTGATCGATTCTTTGCAGCTAACTGATAATTACTCAGTTGCTACTCCCGTGAACTGGAAAGATGGTGAGGATGTGGTAGTTGCTCCCTGCTCCCTCTATTCCTACTGAGGAAGCAAGACAGAGATTTCCGAAAGGAGTGGAAGAAATTAAACCCTATCTACGGATGACTCCTCAACCAAATAAGTAATGGGCTTTGCCCTGGCTATTAGCTTTTAGCTCTTAGCTATTAGCTTTTTTAGTAAAACTATTTGAAAGTCACAAGATAATTACAATCAGCATTTAGGGTAGGTCTAACCTGCCCTTTTTTTGTGGAGGATTTTGCGGGTAAGTTTTGCGTCGAAATGAGCAATTCAGGCAAGGCGATTAGGCTCCGCCTACTCTGCGCGATCGCTACTGTATTTGTAACAGTCGAATGATTTCAATAGTTAATACTGTCCCCCAAACTAGAATACTCAGACCAGCCGCCGCCGCTGCAATATCTTTAGTGACTCGAATCTGCTCGTTTTGTAGCGGTTCCACCAAGTCACATAAAACTTCGATCGCACTATTGAATAATTCCGAGATCAGCATCAGCCCCATGGTCAATAGGATCAGGGTAACATCTACCCATTGGCGAAGCAGAAAAGAAACCGCCAAGACAGGTACGGACAAAATTACCTTGTAAGCAACGCTAAAATCACTAACAACTGCCACCTTAAGCCCCGACAAGATGACCTTGAACTTTTGGAGTGGACGATAACCAGAGGGACGTAATCGCTTAGACATGAATATAAATCCTGTAATTTGATTGTCGGTTTCGTCTCTAGAGAGTCTTATTCTACTTTTTCCATTGGTGCAATTTTAGGAATAATCTTAGTCACATTCATACTCAAAAACTTCACGGCTAAAGTAGCTTTCTGACCGCTACCTAGAACATGGGTAACTTCCCCTGCACCAAATTCATGATGTAAAACGCGATCGCCAACACTCCAGTCAATATCAATCGCTTGGGAGGTTCTTTCCGCCCGAATACGACTACGGTAAGCACTAGTTACATTAATATTACTGTCGATTAATTCCTCTGGCAGTTCTTGTAAAAACTGGGAAGAGATCGCTGGTTCTCGATTACCCCACAGACGACGTTCTCTGGTGTAAGTTAAAAACAATTGTTCTTGGGCACGGGTGATCCCAACATAACATAAGCGGCGTTCTTCTTCGATTTCTAGGGGATCGTTCAAAGTTCTGTTGTGGGGTAATAAACCCTGTTCCATACCCACTAGGAACACCACAGGAAATTCTAAACCTTTGGCAGCATGGAGAGTCATCATGGAAACTTTTTGCTGTTCTTCGTTTAAATCATCTAAATCTGAGGAAAGAGAAGCGCTGGCGAGAAATGCTTCTAAACTGTTTTCCTCGTTATCTTCCTGAAACTGCTGTACCGCATTATATAACTCGTGAATGTTGGCAATCCGGTTATCGGCTTCATCCGTTCCCTGCTGCTGCAATTCAGCGACGTATCCCGTCTGTTCCATGACGTAATTTAAGACTTCTGCTGCCGTCAGATTTTCCAACTTATCTTTAGTGGACTGAATCATCTGGGCAAACTGATTCAAAGCTTTTGCCGCTCTGCCCCCCATGGTGTTCACCGAGGTTTCATCATTAACTATTTCCCAGAGGGGAATGCCCATCTGTTGCGAGGCATCCATCAGCCGATCCATAGTGGTCTTACCGATACCCCGACGAGGAGTATTAATAATTCGTAGCAGACTTACTGTATCTTCAGGGTTAACAATAATGCGTAAATAGGCGATCGCATCTTTGACTTCTTTCCGGTCATAGAATTTTAAACCCCCGACAATATTGTAGGGAATATTATTGTGCAGAAGTAAATCCTCAAAAGGACGAGACTGGGCATTAGTACGATATAAAATGGCAAAGTCACCCCAATCGATTTCGGGATTGTTTTTAGCAATCTTCTGCATCTGCTGTACGACAAACCGAGCCTCTTCTTGTTCCTCATCAGCTTTGTAGAGAAAGATTTGTTCCCCCGCTCCTCTGGTGGGTTTGAGGACTTTATCAATCCGCTGACTGTTGTGAGCAATTAAATGGTTGGCGGCTTGAATAATATTCTCACGGGAACGATAATTTTCCTCCAGCTTGATCATGGTGCGGGTATCTTCATCGGGTAAACCATCCCCAAAGTCTTGCTGAAAATCTAGCAAAATCGTATAGTCTGCCAAACGGAAAGAATAAATAGATTGATCCGCATCCCCTACTACAAAAAGCGATCGCCTATGCCAATTCCACTCACTTTTACGGGTTTCAGCATTAGTTGCCAATAAGCGAATCAAATCATACTGAATACGGTTAGTATCCTGATATTCATCCACTAAAATATGCTGAAATTGAGTATGCCAATAGCCCAGAATAGACTCATTTTGCTGAAACAACTTCACAGGAATCCAAATCAAATCATCAAAATCCAAGGCATTATTGGCAGCTAACCTAGATTGATACTCATTGTAAATTTCTGAAATCACCCGTCCGCGATAACCAGGCTCTTGTTTAGCAAATTCTTCGGGAGTTAAACCCTGGTTTTTAGCATTACTCACGGCGTAGCGAATCTTGCGGGGGTCAAATTTCTTATTATCGAGATTTAGCTCTTTGGTAACAATATTTTTAAATAAACTTTGAACATCCGACTCATCAAAGATCGAAAAATTGCGTTTCCAGGTGCGCCCTCGTTCATCCTGATACTTATTAATATCAAAGCGCAATAGCTTGGCAAATAGACTATGAAAAGTGCCAATCCACAGCTTTTTAGTTGTTCTTTTATAGACTCTAGACTTTAACGTTTTCTGCTCCCGCTCGGTTAAAAACTCTAGCCGTTGTCCGTGTTGTTCTAGCGCCAACTCCGTCGCAAAGATATATTCAATCCGTTCCCGCATCTCTCGCGCGGCTTTGTTGGTAAAAGTAACCGCCAGAATATGCTCTGGATCTGCTTTTTGGTTGCGAATCAAATTAGCAATGCGGTAAGTCAAAGCTAGTCAAAGCTCTGGTTTTGCCCGATCCTGCCCCTGCCACCACCAACATTGGGCCACAGTAATGCTCTACAGCGAGGCGTTGGCAAGGATTAAGATGGCTTAAAAAGTCAGTCATGGTGCAAGGATGAGGGAATGAAATAGTTTATTCTACCTACGTTGTTTATGTTACCAACTATTCTTTTCTTTATCCAAATCCATAAACTATTGTTTCTAATTCTGTTTGTGTAGTCAATTAGAGACTAGATACAAAGATGATGTTGACATGGAGGAGTTTTTGTCACAGCAACACATCTTTTTGCTCTTTGTTGCTGAAGTATCAGTTCCGTTTGCTTTTTTCTACACCGTTGAGGCTCTTGTTGCCTCTTGATTAACTCACTACAAAGCAAAATAGCTTTCTTCTCGTCAATTGTAGCATTATAATGCAAGTTTTTGACAGCTAAACAATCACCTTCTGGAATATTTTTACACTCGATTTTCGCTAGTTCTAAATCTTTTTTAGTCATCCAAATAAAATCTATGTTTTGATTTTGAGGACTTCTATTTGAGCTTATGGAAGCAACAAAACCATGAAAATCTTCGTCCGATTTTATCCACCAAAGACTACATATTTCAGCATTAAAAACATTAATAGCTATTTTCCTTGCTCTATCTGAAATACTACCAAGATCATGTTCTATCCAACGGTTTTTATTATCTATTTTTCTGACAAAAACAGGTGGTTCAATACCAAACTGATCGAGGGTGGGAATTTCAGACATTTACTAAGCATTTTAAACTTCAAATATATAGTTACAAACATTCAACAGCCTGTTTTTCAGCATACTGACGAACAAAACTATCTGATTCACGCTCAGACATAAAAATTTGCAACATAACTTTTACCAGATCTACATCAATGTCTAGATCAACTATGGCATCGATTAGAGTGAGTTTGATTAATCTGGATAGCTTATATTTATGGTCACAAAGAGAAAGTAATAAAGACATTTTTTTATGCGGTTGAATTTTCAACCCATAACTCAAAGCCTTAATTAATATTTCCCAATTCTTCTCCCAAGACTTCGCAGTTTCAAGCTGAACGTGCGAAATATATTTTTCTTTAGCAGTGCCAAAAGCTTTCGTAATTATATCTTCATCGCATTCTATCGCATTCTGCCAAAATATCTACTGCACCATCATAAGCATCGACAATGTTTCTAGTATTTCCCAATTCCAAGATCTTAAATACATCTTTGGCGCACTTGATGTAAGTTGCATATTTTTCTCTTTTTTGCGCTCTGCTAGATGGTGAGTCAGAAAAATACTCATCTATCATAGCTTCAGAAATATTTTTCTTACCTTGAATTCCTAAAGGATGAAAACTCTTTGAAGTTAAAGTTTCGGAATTTGTTGTACCGCGAACATAAGGATATGAGGGCGCTGACACAAATGACGACCTATTAATAACTTTTTCACGGCGGTGCTTCGATGTTCTCTTGATAGGTAAGACTACTTTTTTAGAAGGCGACGATATATCAATAGCATTAGAGAATTTCTTTACAGGATGCACAAGTGTAAAATCCTTTGGATTTGCAGAGTAAATCCTTGCAGAGTAAAAATTATCTATTGCAAGACGTGATTTATCTTTAGTAGCTGTTTGATTACTCATAACTTCGTCCCCATTTACTTTGAGCCTCTTTAGTAGTTAAGTCTAAAAACAATTGAATTATGGAATCATGAGAAGAAATGAACCAATTTTGTTGTAAACTTTTATCCTTATTATCAATTTTAGAATTGATAGCAGACAAAGAAAAAATCACAATATCATCTTGTGTTTCTGATTCTTTATACTCTTGTTGTTCCAAAGAAACTATTAATTCACCCAAATCATTTAGTAAATCAAACTTAAGTTCAGCTAAATACGCTTTTGGCAACCCTAAAGAAGTTTTTATTTCTCTATTAAAAATATTAAAAACTTTGCTATTATCTTTTGAATCAATCCATTCAAAATTATCATGAATTAAGTTTATATATTGCAGACTATATCCTTCAACTTTTATTTTTTCTTCGCTTATATTAGACCACCATGATTCTAAATTCTTCCACTCATTCACAAACTCTTTAAATAGCTTGTCAAAATGCTGATAATCTTCATTAATACATCTACAATGATAGCTAAAATAATCTTCTGATAATCTTATTAATCTATTTTCTTCAGATGATAAAAACCATACGACAGGGAAATCAGCTGTATAAGAAACATCTTCAGTTAAAGTTAATTCGCCAAAATTTTCAACAAAGGTTGGAAATTTCTCTTTGATAGTTTCCCAATACAAACCAAAGTGAACTAATGAAAGCTCTGGCATTTCAATATTCATGCCAAAAACAACTTCTATTAAAGGTGCTTTTTTGAATTTAACGCTTTGCATTTAGTATTTTACTTCTATTTTGTTTGCTAAACTGCGACTTTTAAGTTTTGAATAAAGTTTAAAATTATATACTAGGAATAATTGATAATGTAAGTAGAAATCATATCACAGCATAAAGAACAATAGCATCGGTAACAATGTCAGTAATTCCCATTATAGAAAATAGGTGGTCACGCTCGGGATCTTCAGGTATTGTGATCAAAAGCGAGAGAAGTGAAATCTCATCAAGTCAAGGTCATTGAAACAACCAGGGTCGTTTGGCACGATTGTAAATTCTTTTCACCAACTGCTGGAATCTTTACCAAACAAACGCACCGTTAAGAATACCTGAGTGATGTTCATTATACAGTGAACAGGTTTCATGACAGGTATGAAGTTTAGAGCGAACATTTCTCATAAGCGATCGCCAAAACAAAGAAAATCTAAATAACTTAGTAATTAAGCGATCGCACTATTGATTTTTACCAAAATAAAAGCCAATTGCACTACCGATCAATGTGGCTTGTGAAGTTATTATCAGGGTCAGAATTTCTTTTCGTTCTCCTTCAGCTATACCAAAACCGATGACAAGAAAACAGAACAAAATTGTTGAGCCATAAATGCTAACAATAGCGATCGCCAGTCTCCCTCTAGTAGATTCTTGAGACTCGGCAATTCTGGTTTTAGATAACTTTTCCTCAATAAAATTTTCTTGATACGGTTTAACTTTTTGAGGTGGTATGGTTGCTAGTTGATCTATATCTTCGATCTCACTCGAAATTCCCTCCATCCCAACTTCTGGTCCAGATGGAGGAGATCCAAAATCGTCTTGCCCCATTATCTAAAGACAACCTCACGAAGAGTATTATCTGATTTTTGAATCAAGATTTTGTTGTCTTGCTGAATCTCATTTTCAATATAACTTTCAGTATAGATCGCTCTTCTAATAGCATCAGTCATTGTAATTCCATGACGGCTAGCGATCTCATCTAATTTTTTGATTGTATCTAAAGGCAATGTGACTGATACTCTTTTAGTTTGACATTTTTCTCTAGTTGTCATGACTATATGTCTCTATTTGCTATGCTTTATACATCTTGTATGTCCATGATATACGACTTTTTGTGTTAATTCAACGTTTATTGTGTGTAAAAAATACGCATGATACCTACACATTTTTCTCAAGAAAGCTCGCTCGATCGCGTAATGGTGATGAAATTAGACAAGATAGTTCCCTTTGGGCGATCGCCAAAGCCAAGAAAATCTAAATAACTTTTAAAAAATCTTGTTTAATTACCAAAGGGCTCTCAGTCATGCCTCGATTGACGTATTGCACCAATAATTCTGATTTTATCTTGGTCAATATTTTGCTAGCTGCTACTACAGCATAGTTGTCATCTGCTAAAGCATAAAAAGTCATAGCATTGTCTTTCCAGATCCAGAGTTCACCAATGCCTATATTTTGGTAACTGGATTTGAGGGTTTCCAGATCGCCACTACTAAATATTACTTCCACTACTAAGTCAGGTAAATCTTTGTCACTGGAAAAAGCGTAAGCAAGGTCGGGCTCTCTTCCCGCTTGCCCCCAAGCATTTAATCTTGTCTGTCCAAAAGGAAAATCTGGAAGCTCGTATTTCTCGCAGTAGGCAACAATTAAGCGATTAATTACCGCAGCAATTCTTTCATGATTTCGTCCAGGGGACACAATAGTTATTTCTCCCTTGAAATAAGAAACCCGATAACCTGGATATTCTGCTGAGTCGAAGTGTTGATAGTCGAGCCAGTTAGCTCCAGTAATTGTTAATAGTTGGTCATTTTG
>JBJOPG010000038.1:0-36198 GCA_046050865.1 Cyanobacteriota bacterium | reverse complement strand
GATTAAGAGATTTTGTTGAGTTTCACTATTGTTTTGCCTAATCTGTCAAATCTCTTATTGCTCACAAACCAAAGGATGAAACTCTTATCTGACAGTTTACTATTTAGTCTCGTTTTGATTTTGCTGTTGGGCTTTCTTGGTGGTCAACTTGCCCAGAAACTGAAAGCGCCGCCATTACTGGGAATGATGCTGGTGGGGATTGTATTAGGCTCCCAGGTCAGTAATTTAATCTCTCCCCAGGTAATTGATTTAGCCGATGATCTCAGGGCGATCGCCATCATGGTTATTTTAATGCGGGCTGGATTGGGATTAGACCAAGATAAATTAATGAAACAGGGGACTGTCGCCCTGCGTTTAGGTTTTTTACCTGCTTTGACAGAGGCGATCGCGATTTCGTTCCTGGCAATCTGGCTATTTCAGTTTAATTGGCTGACAGGCTTATTACTGGGTTGTGTCGTTAGTGCAGAATCCCCGGCGGTAATTGTGCCAGGAATGTTACGTCTAAAAAATTTGGGTTATGGAGTATCCAAAGGCATTGCCGACGCTATTTTGACGGGTAGTGCCTTGTCTGATGTTTTGACCCTGCTACTGTTTAGTCTGCTACTAAATTTTTTATCCCAGGGAGCGATTTCTCAAAGTGCTTTCTGGCTATTACCCCTGCAAGTAATCGAACAGATTATCTTAGGAGTAATCTCTGGCTATCTAGCAGCCCGACTAATTGTCTTCTGCACGGTTAAACAAAAATGGACAAA
The DNA here is from genome assembly GCA_046050865.1 of Cyanobacteriota bacterium. GTDB lineage: Bacteria > Cyanobacteriota > Cyanobacteriia > Cyanobacteriales > Xenococcaceae > Waterburya. Next base: position 35,446 of record JBJOPG010000038.1, on the reverse strand, counting down.
AAATGCTGTCCAAGAAACTCTGATCACAGCCACTATTGCACTTTTGTTGGTTGTTCTAGCTGCTCGCTTTCCCTATTTTTCAGGTTACTTAGGGGTGATGGCGATGGGGTTTTTCCTGATTAAGTTTAGTCCCCCTGTGGCGCGTCGTTTACGCCAGGAATTTAATTACTTATGGATTGTGGCAGAAATTCTCTTGTTTGTCTTAATGGGGGCAACGATCCAATTGAAAGTGCTAGAAAATATCTTATTCCCAGGAATTATCTTACTTTTATTGGGCTTAATCTTGGGGCGATCGGTAGGTTGGTATCTTGCCACCCTGGGCAGTAACTGGACATGGCGGGAAAAACTCTTCCTCTTACCAGGCAATTCGGCGAAGGCGACAGTACAAGCTGCGATTGGGGCAATTCCTCTCAGTTTAAAGATTCCAGGGGGAGAAGTCATTTTGGCGATCGCCGCTCTCTCAATTTTAATTACTGCCCCTCTGGGGGCATGGGCAATTCCCACCTTTGCCCCCAAGCTCCTAACCCAAGACCCAGTAGACCCCACAAAAAGCAACCTCATCACCCCCACCGTAATCTTAGGAGTGGTAGACATCTCTCTTGGCACCCTCAAAGTCTTAACTCAGGTGGCGGATCTAACCCGCAGAACTAATGGCGAGGCAATTATTCTCTATGTCTACCATCAATATCAAACAACGGATATCGATAAAATCAATCTCCTCACCACCAAATTTCTCAGGGATGTTCCCCATAAACTCTTACACGCCACAGGAAATATTACTGAAGAAATAATCAGGATTGCCGAAGCCAACCAAGTCACTGTGATTACTTTGGCAAAAAGCGATGCTAAACTCTGGAGTGATAATTCTCTGAATTCAGTATCTCAACAACTTTTAAATAGCACTGACAAGCCAATTATTTTTGTTTAATTAGTTTTTGATTAATTAAGTAGGTTAAGTGCTAGGCATCTACCACAATAGAACTAATAGGTTTAGCGCAACAGGTTAAAATTTCTCCTGGTTCCAAACCACTCAAAGCATCGTAATCCGCATCATAAGTTACTTCCCCTTTTAATACCTTGGTGGTACAGGTGCCACAGGTGCCAGCACGACAGCTATTATCAATGGCAATTGCGACTTTTTCTGCGGCATCTAGAATATATTCACTTTCAATACAGCTTGATTCTTTCCAAGAGTTAGCAAAAAATATTTTTGTGCCGATGGAATTTGCTGTAGCGGAATTGTCGGTTATGGGAGCTTCTGCCATAGTTTGGGGTTCTTCGATGACGACACCCTCTTTCAGCTTGGCATTAAACTTTTCCATCAACAAACTTCTGAGGGTGGCTTTGAGATCATCTACCGCCACACCTTGATTAACAATCTCGCCTAATTCAGCACCTTTGCCAACCTTTCCCCCCGCATAAATCTTCGCTCCTTCTACTGCCTTACCGTCTTTACGGACTTTCGTACCCATTAAACCAATATCCCCTGCTTGAGGTTGTCCACAAGAATTAGGGCATCCTGTCCAATGCAGCCGCACCCGCTGGGGAAGATCTAATTCGCGATCAAGTTCTTGAGCGATTTGCCAAGCTCTATCTTTGGTTTCAATTACTGCGAAATTACAGTAACGCGCTCCTGTGCAGGAGATAACCGAGCGGCTCAGGGTACTGGGACTGATCGAAAACTCCTTCAACAGGGGTTCACTCAGAAATGTTTCCACATTCTCATCAGCAATGTGGGGAATAATTGCATTTTGTTCCACCGTCAAACGAATTTCACCGTTGCCGTATACTTCCGCCAATCTAGCCAATTCATACATCGGTTCGGCAGACAACCGTCCCATGGGAACATGCAGACCAACATAGCTATAACCGGGCTGTTTTTGAGGATGTACTCCTAAATGATCTTTCTTATCTTGAGTAATTTCATCCGTAGGTGCTGCATCCATTAGAGCAATCCCCAACTCTTGTTCTAATGCTTGACAGAATTTCTCCACACCCCAGGTTTCAATTAACCACATCAAACGAGCCTTGGGACGACTCGTTCTTAATCCAGCTTCACCACCGCGATCGTTATAAACTGTGAGCACAGCACGAGAAAAATCTACTACAGCTTCATTGATAGCAGGAACCCAAACCCCCAAAGGAATCGATTCAGCACAACGTTGCGCCGATAAATATCCCCCCACCAGAACATTAAAGCCCAGAATTCCATTTAGATAGGCAGGAATAAAGGCTAAATCGTTTAACTCTGCGTGAATCGAATTATCTCTCGCCCCCTCGATCGCAATATTAAATTTGCGCGGTAAATTACTAAAGGAATAGTTACCTTCCCCATGATTTGTAATCATGTCCTGGACTTGCTGATTCATCTCTCTGGTATCAATCAATTCATCAGGATCAATACCCGCCACAGGAGAACCAGTTAAATTGCGCACATTGTCCATCCCCGATTGGATACTAGTTAAGCCCACCTCTTTAAATCTAGTAAAAATTTCAGGAATATCTTCTAGGTGAACTCCTCGCAGTTGGATGTTTTGACGAGTCGTAATATCTGCCGTTCCCTCATTGCCATAACGCTCGATCGCACTACCGAGAACCCGCATTTGCTCACTACTGATTACACCATTGGGAAGTCGCATCCTCACCATAAATTTCCCTGGCGTGACGGGACGATAAAAAATTCCCAACCACTTGAGACGTGTTTCTAGATCATTCTTATCTACCGCTTCCCAACCGATGTTCGCAAAGTGTTCTAACTCATGCTTAACGTCTAAACCATCTTTCTCGGCTTTGACTTTTTCTACTTTATTTAGTTTTATTTTGAGATCGGCTTCGGTAGTCATAGATCTAATGTTGTGGGTGGTGACAGAGTTCTTGAATAGACTAAAAAACAACTGTTCTAGTCTTTCTAGTCGTTCTAGTTATTCTGTGGTGTTCTGTTTATTTACTATTATTTCTAAGATTATGAAGATTTCTTGAGATAAATTGTATATCTCGTAACAAAATAATTGTTTTTTATGCCAAAACTGCATGAGTATTAGATATTAAATGCATTGCTCAACTCCAGCCAAAAGCTTGTGGTCAGCAGCATATAGAGAATATGAAAGATGAAGGTATGGAATGGTTGAGTTTTTGCTTTACTCTTAAGGTTATTTCAATCCTTAAACTGACAATGGACTTCTCGATTGGCGATCGCCTCAGGTAATGGACATTCTCCCTATCTAATTCTTAGAGTTCTGATTTGGAAAGACTATCATTCATGATCATTCATGCAAAAAGTATCAAAGATGATCCGTTAGGATTAGTAGAATAATATCCATGATGTTCATTTTCTCACTATGGAAGAACTATTAGAACTGAGGGAGCAACTGGTTAAAGGAGATTTAGTCGCTGCGTTGGCTATTGTTGACGAACTAGAATCTATGAGCCGTCAAGATAAAATCAACACTTTAGAGAGTTTTTTAGTGGTTTTATTGGTTCATCTCATTAAGATCCAGGTAGAGCAAAGAGTTACCCGCAGTTGGCGTAACTCGATAATCAACAGCCTGACCCAAATTCAAACCAGAAATAGGCTGGGTAAAAAATCTAGCTATATCTACAACTGGGATGAGCATCTACAAAACATAATCTTTACCGCAGTGAGGAAAGCTGCGGAGGAAGTTTTTGGTGGCATGGAGATTGAGGAACTAGAATCGCAAATAAATGAGGTACAACTACGAAGAGATGCGCAACAGTTGTTAGCTATGACCTATTCCCAGACAGAAAGAGAACTGGTCAACTTTATTCGAGATCAATACCCAATCCTCTAATTCACTATCTAAATTAACATTAGACTTAACAATTATCTGGCTGGAGATTTTTAAACAGTTCTTGCCAATTAGTACTGCCCTGCTGTTCGGTTTCGTTGACTTCAAATGTTTTGTTCACTGCATCGACTGAATTAATGGCTTCGATACAGAGTTCGGCGATCGCATCTCGGCTGACCTGTCCCCTTAAATTATCTCCTTGTTCGGCATAGAGAACTTTATCTCCTGGTTTTTCGGTTAAGGCGCAGGGACGAATAATGGTGTAGGTCAAATTGCTAGATCTAATTGCTTCCTCTCCCCGCAATTTCCAGGTTAAAATTCCCCCCAATTGCTCGTTCATCCTTACCGCTGGAGGTTCTTCGGCTAAGTTAATTCCTGGGCGATTAGGGCGAGTAACTCCTGCTGAACTAACCTGAACTAATTGAGGTCGCCTTTGACCACCGTAAGCCTTGATATATTCGACTTCTAGCTTAAAAGCGCCTGGTTCAAACTGAGGATTGAGTTCCCCATCATATTCAAACTTGCTCAACATCAACTGCATGGAGTAAACCCTAGCAGCATCGAACTGACTGGCTTCCTGGACAGTTTTGGCACGAAATACCGGGATTAAATCTTTAAAGGGAATACGTATCGTGGTGGGGTAATCATGAATGGTATCAAAGGAATAGCAATAACCTACACCATCCCATTTCCCCTCACAGCGAGTAATAAACTTATAGCGTTTACCATCTCCCATTACCCTTAGCTCAATACCTGCGTACTCAGACAAATCCATGGGTGGAGCAAAGTTACGAGTCCGCACCGATGCAAACCCGCCATTATTATCCGTAGAAACTATCCCCGCAAAAATTGCTTTGTGGTCTATTAAGCGAATTTTACTTTGGCTGACTCCCCCCATCACCACATCATCTACCGCCCCCCAAGTTTCTTGCAGGTCGCTGGTGGGATGAGCAAAATCAAAAATCATCTGTTCTCCCCTCTGGGGCAGATGCTGAGAGATAATCTGCAATAAATTTTTCATGCCCTCATATTCCACCAGTTCTGGAATATCAACTACCTCTGGCAAATAGAACTTAATCCCCTGATAGTATTTCTCTCGATTAGGGGTATCTCCTTCCACGGGCTGAACCTTCGTTCCAGTACAGCAAATTACGGCACTGATTCCTGCCATCATCTCTGGCTTGAGGGTTTCCGCAATAGTTAGATCCGCCTCAAATAGCTCCACCTGTTCTCCCAGGATCGCTTTCCCTCGCTCGACATCTCTCACCAAGGCTCGAACATGATAATTATGAGCCAGTAACTTTTGTACTACTCGTTTGCCCACTCCCCCCGTTGCACCAGCTACCAAAATTGTCATCTTTGCCTGTTTATGAGATTGTGTGGGGCTATTTCGTAACAACTTCTGCCAGAGATTGAAGCTAGGGATAACCTCAAAAAAGGTTAAAATTTGCCACAGCTGCCCTAACTTAATCTTAGCCACAGTATTTCTAATCCCCAAAAGATTCTATTTGTTATCTTAACTGACGTTACGCTCACTTTGTTGGTGGGGAGATGGGGAGATGGGGAGATGCCCTAAAGGACTAGCTTCGCGTCGGGGAGATGGGGATCACTTTACTTTCCCCTAAGTCCCTAAATCCCTAAGCCCCTAAGTCCCAATTATAAATAACCCCAGTTACCAATAATTACTAATTACCTTACGATGCAATGTGCTGTTGGCACGAATAAAAATACTGATGTCTACTAAAAATGCCAAGGTAGCGATGGGAATCCGTAACAAGGCTTTTCGCCAGGAATGATTCTGCAAGGATCTATAACGACGAAATACCAAAGAAATCGGAATGAGCCACCATCTTTCTTGAGCTAGATAATTACGCACAAAGTCATTGAGCCAAAAGTGGCTTTCTTGATTCATGTTGTTGATCAACATGCCTGCGGTTAATTGAGGACTACCCCTAAAGGATACCGCTTCGCATAATCTTTCTTCGAGATAATAAGTTAAAAAGATATTAATCACAATGCCCACCACTACTCTAACTTCGTGATTAATTAACTCAAAAGGGTTAGTGTAGGCTTCAAAAATATGAGATGCTTCTGCAACTCTAACAATTCTTTTACTAAAAGTAGGATTTTTCACCGTGAAGTTTTCTCTGATGATCATTTGGGTTAAAAAACCATCTTCTACAGGCAAGCCTGCGGGCATCCAAATATTACGTAATGGCGTAGCTCGACCACAATAAAGTTGTCCACAAATATATAGTTGACCTGCATTGGAAGACTTGGAAACTGCTACGGATAATTTATCGCGCCAACTTTTATTTTCTTTGAGTTCGACATCTTTAATCGGTTGATCAAGAGCAATCCAATATTCAGGATTTGCTACTAACACCTTTAACATCTTTTCTAAGGTATGGCGATCGTGCAATTTGATGTCTGCATCCATTAAGCAGAAAAAGTCAGCATCAGGAGCAGCAAACTGATGAATAAATAAGTTCCACGCATTACTTTTTCCCGCTTCTATTACCTCCCGTACTTGCCAGTTCCAAGTTGTTTGGTTAGCTACAGAGGTTAATTCTTCTAGAGTTTGGCGTGCTATTGCGGCGGTGTTGTCACTACAGCCATTTGGGACAACAATTATTTCCACAAAATGTTCTTGATTTAAACCAGTATTCTCACTACTTAATAAGCTTTGTTGGCTCAGGCATTGCAAAAGATTAGCGATCGCCTTTGATTCATTATGAGCTAATATGCCGATACTTAATTTCATAACTTAGATCTTTGATTGACAAGAGATAGAGGTTAATTCAATAATTCAATGCTGAGAAATTAAGCCAAGGGATATTTAATTAACTATTCTTCTTCAAGAGACATACGATTATTTACTCCACAATATTTAGCAATTAAAGTATTTTCTTTGCGCGATCTTACCCAGCTTACAACAACAAAAAAAATGCCATGTAAAAGAATGATGAATCTCACATAAAGTTTTGATGTTTACTTTCTGCTGAGTAAGGTAATGATTGAGATTTTTTTACTCTCTTGGCGAACAAGCGAACAAACTAAGAGCTAATTCTCAATTAGACTCTAGGGGAAGGGTGACGGTAAAGATCGTCCCTTGGCGATCGCTAGATACAGCAATGTCAGCCTGGAGTATTTCCACCAATTTTTTCACTAAAGTCAATCCTAATCCTGTACTACGGTTTGGCTGGGGGAGATTGGCTCGACTTTCCCGACCACGGTAAAACTGCTCAAAAACCAGCCGTTGCTCCGCTTCCGAAATTGTTCGGTCTGGATCGATCACTTGAATCAAAACTTGAGCATGAACAATTTTGGTTCTGAGGGTAATCTTTCCCTCAACGACACTGTGTTGTAGAGCATGATTTAGTAGTTCCTGAACAATTCGTTCGAGAATCATCGGATCGCCATAGATCCTAGGTTTCTGGCGGGACAGTTTGACCAGTAATTTTGGTGGCTGTTGCAGGTTGGGGGAGACTAGATAAGGTTTGGTTAGATTGCTCAGGAAAGCATTTAGCTCGATGGATTCTGGCTGAATTACTTTAGCTTGGGCATCGATATAGCAAAGAGTTAGGAGATCATCCGTCAGTTTTTTTTGCTGCTGACAGGACTCATGAAAAATTTTCAAGACTCGTTGAAACAGTGGTGACTGAAGCGGATTTTGCTTGGCTTTGAGTAAGCTTTCCAAAGTTTGGGCGGCTAACTGAATACTACTGATGGGGGCTTTGAGTTCATGGGATACGGTTTTGAGAAAATCATCTTTAAGCTGATTCAACTTAGCCAATTCCGCCACCTGTTGATTAGAACTAGCGTATAGTCGAGCCTGACGCATGGCGATCGCACATTGAGAAGCCACCTGCTGCATCAGACGAATTTCTAGGTCAGTAAAGAGTTCCCCTGGGGGTCTAAGTCCCCAAAGATTGCCGATAATCCCGCGATCGTCAAAAATCGGGCAGGCAAGACGAGTTACTTGAATTCCCTGGGGATTAAACAGAGGAACTGGTTCCACCAACTGGAGAGGAGCTTTTTGCAAGAGCTGTTGATATAGTTCAGGAAAATCATTGATTTGTCTAGTTTCTCCCTGACACAGGGGCAGCGTCAGACTATATTCATGGGCGATGGTTGCGGTCTGCTGTTGAGGATCATATAGTTCGATTTGGCAACCGCTCAGATGCAAGACCGTTGCTAATTCTTCTGTAGCAACTCGCAAGCAATGGGTTTCATCCAGGCTATCGCGGACTTTATCAGTGATCCGTCTGACCAAGGCTTCAAAATCCAAAGCTTGCTGTAACTCTTTATTTTGATGAGCTAAGGCTCGACTCATATTTCTGAGATTGAGGTGAGTTTGAATCCTGACTAAAACCTCTTCTTGTTCAATGGGTTTGGTGATGTAGTCTACACCCCCCAATTTAAATCCCTGCACTTTATTGATGGTGTCGGAAAGTGCCGTGAGAAAAATTACGGGAATATCTTTGGTCGCTCCTTGGGATTTGAGTTGACTACAGGTAGTAAAACCATCCACCTCAGGCATCAGCACATCCAGTAAAATCAGGTCGGGATTTTGAGTCTGGGCAATGCGGAGGGCACTGTGACTATCTTCTGCCAGTAATACCTTGAAGCCTGCGGTTTCCAGGGACGAAAACAGGATCTGGAGATTATTGGGGGTATCATCAACGATTAAAATTGTAGCGGCAGGATGATTACTAGTCTTGATTTGTGCTGTCCGTTGCTCCTTGGAATAGCCGATCAGCTCCTGAGGATTGTTCGATTTAGTCTGAGTATCTGAGACAAATTCTTCTAGCTCAATCTTTGACGGTTGATTTTCAGGAGTGTTTGCCCCTGAATGATCTGGTGTATGCTTTGCTATCTCAGGGGGGAGTAGAGCGGGTAATGGTAGATGGGAGGTTAACATAAAGAGCGATCGCAATCTTAAAGAGCTTTAAAAGTGTTTTATTAAAAAGATGTTTGTCAAATGACAATTTTTGTTTAGTATTCTAACGTTATCTTGCAAATACTTTGAGATTCATTTTGATTGAAATTAACAGATTAATGTGAATTGAAGCTAAAAGCTAAAAGCTAACTTAACCAATTAATTGTCTTAATCCGAATTCAACTTTAAACATACTGTTGAATAAAATCTTTCAACTTTTTAAGCTGACAATTTTCCGCTAGCTGAGTTACCTGCTGAATAAAGGGGCGTAATTCTGCTTGCTGGTCTAGGGAAGAAACGTAAGAGATGCTGCCGCGAATATCCCCTTGAATGATTAACTCCTTCAGTTTGGTGAGAATCTCCTGGTCGGGGACAACTAAGGGTTGATCGGTAAGATTTTGGCTAGGTAATGAGGTCGGGGTTAGGAGCGATCGCTGACCATCATTCGGCGTAATCCAGATTAAATTGAGATGTTGTTCAATAATTCGCAGTAACTGCTCAAAATTGAGGGGTTTGGCGATAAAATTATTAGCTCCTACCTCATAGGCGTGGGATTCATCGGCACTCAGGGTACTGGCAGAGACAATAATGACGGGCAAATGAGCAAACTGAGGCTGTTGTCGTAAATGCTGCGTTACCGACCAGCCATCCATTTCAGGCATCACTAAATCTAGCAATAGCAGGTTGGGTTGATGTTCTTGAGCTAAGGCGATCGCTTCTGCTCCTGATTTGGCTTCGATAATTTCAAACCCCAGGGAAGTAAGAAAATTAACTAAAATCTCGCGATTGCTATTCAGGTCATCTACCACCAGGATTTTTTGACGTTGACCTTGATAACCGATGATCTCTAACTCCACCTCTCTCTCAAGCGAAATTTCTCTGGGGGGATCGATGAGGGGAAAAGTCAGATCGAACCAAAAGCTACTGCCCTCTTCGACAGTACTAGTAACTTGGATTTGAGTATCCATTTGCTCCGCTAGACTATAGCTGATGGTTAAACCTAACCCTGTTCCTTCTGGGGACAATTGGTGGGGTTCGAGTTGATAAAAAGGTAAAAAGATATCCTGGAATTTATCCTGGGGAATACCGCTACCAGTGTCCTGGATGTAGAAGCGGAAGAGATTTTGATCCTCTGAATCCATAACTTTATCTATAACTTTGTCCATCGCTTCAGACCCTGGAAAGTCAGAGACATAACCTACTTTCAAGGTTACTTGACCCTGGGCGGTAAATTTGACGGCGTTACTTAAGAGATTGAGTAATAGTTGACGCAGACGGGTCTCATCTCCTCTAACAACCGTGGGGAGTTGGGAGAGAGTCTGATATTCAAAGGCGATCGCTTTTTGTTGACAGCGGACTCGAATAATTGCCGTTAAATTATCGAGAAAGGAGGGAAAGACAAAATCTCGTAGTTCTAATTTGAGCTTTCCTGCTTCAATTTTGGCGATATAAAGAATATCATTGATTAAAGTCAACAGATGTTGACCCGACTGGCGAATAACTTCAACCCCTCGCTTGGTGGTTTCAGGATCGGATTCTCGTTGCAGAATTTGGGCAAATCCCAGAATGGCGTTCAGGGGAGTGCGTAGTTCGTGGCTGGTGTGGGCGATAAAGGCGCTTTTTGCCTGATTTGCCGCTTCTGCCGCCTCTTTTGCTTGCTGTAGTTGCTGGGACTGAGATTGAATCTGTTGGAATAAATCTACTTGCGCTAGGGAAATCCCTAGTTGAATCCCTGTTTGGGTCAATAATCGAATTTCTCCCGCCTTCTAGGGACGGGGATGCTGATTGTGGTAGGCTGCCAGTAGTCCCCAGAGGTCATTGCCTTGGAATACGGGAGTAATGCAAAATGCCTTAGCCTGAATCTTGTCATACATAGCGCGATGACAGTCACTCAGCTTGGCTTGGGCAACATCGTTCACCACAAAGGATTCATATTGATAACAGCTTTCCCCCTGAGTTTTTTGTAAACAAGTATCTTTCCAGCCCGTTTGTAACTCACTGCCGAGGAGGGAAGTCCAGCCCATAGTCACGGATTCTGCAACAAATTCCCCACTCCAGTCAGAATTAAAACGATAAAGCACAAGGCGATCGCATTTTAAAGTCTCTTGCAATTTTTGGGTGGTATTTTGGAAAATTTCCTTTAATTCAAAGGTTTCACGGATTTTAGCAACGATCTCTAAAATGGTTCTTTCCCTGGTAGCACTTTCTCTCAACTCTGCTTCGGTTAACTTCTGTTCACTAATATCGGTGGCAATGCCGCAGATGGCATAAACCTGTCCTTGGTCATTAATTAGAGGCGCCTTGATGGAAATATAGGTGCGTAGCTGATCGGCAATTAAAGCCTGTTCTTCAAACTTGAGTACTGACCTGGAGGCAATTACTTGGCGATCATGGGTGATCAAACTATCGGCAATGGCAGGGGGAAACAAATCGCGATCGCTTTTACCGAGGATTTCTGTTTCTGATAAGCCCAAAGATTCTGAATACTGGCGATTGGCTAACAGATAACACCCATCCAGGTCTTTGAGATAAATAATTGAGGCAGTGGTTGACAAAATGGCTCGCAGCCTAGCTTCGGATTTTTGCAAAGCTTGGGTACGTTCCTCCACTCTGGTTTCTAACTGTTGATTAAACTGCCGCAGCTGTAATTGAGACTGTTGTAGATCCTCATTCACCAACTGAATTTGTTGCTGAATTGTTTTTAGTTCATTGATCTCAATAAAGGAAATGACCACCCCATCCAAAGCCCCATTTTCTAAAAGATAGGGATTAACTCGCATCAAGAGATAAAAATCTGTAACATCTGGTTTAACCAGCTTGACTTCGCGATCCACCACCTCTTGAGTTTGAATGACTGACTGTAGTAAAGGCATTAAATCTGGGCAATCAAGATTGTGGGTAATGTGTTCTAGGGGACGATGGAGGTCGCCTTCCACCAGGTTGATGGCAATGGTCGCCGCTGGGGTGAACTTACGGATTCTCAGGTGGCGATCTAAAAAAAGCACCCCAATGTCCGTACTGCGGAGTAAATTGTTAATATCGTTATTTAACTCGGTTAATTCCTCAATTTTTGATTGATATTCCGAGTTAACGGTGTAGAGTTCTTCATTGACAGAATGCAGTTCTTCGTTGGTGCTCTGCAACTCTTCATTAGCAGCAGTGAGTTCTTCATTAGTCGCTTGTTGTTCTTCGTTAGTCGTTTCTAGCTCTTCAATGACCGCCTGAAGATTTTCGCGGGTCTGCTGTAGCTCATAGTCTAATTCCACGATCCTTTGGGCAGCAGTGGCATCAGCTGCAAAAGTTTCTCCGGCTGGCTTGGGGGGGGGATTGTCCTCCTGCACCACAATGATCAAAAAATCATCCGCCAGCTTACTATTTTCGTAATAGGTGACTTCGAGCTTCAGATATCTGAGGCGCTTTGACTCTTTTACCTGAATCCCCAGAAAAGAGATGGGCGATCGCTCTCCCTTGGCGCGATGGAGGGCAGTAATCAAAGGTAGTTGCAGATCTTTGACAATCAGCTTGGTGATATCAGTGGTCATCTTACCTTGAGGCATCTTTAAAACTTCAATCTCGTCATTAAAGGTATGAAATAACTTGTGCTGCCGATCTACCAAAAAACAAGTAGCCTGATATTTCGCCAAAAAAGAGCTAAAGGCTTGGTCTAAGATTGGCTCCAATCGAGGTATTTTAGTTGCCTGAGCCGGAATTTGGGGTGACAGGTTAGACACTTGTTCCATGCCTCTTAAGGGCAGATTTAATCTTACGTCCCGCTTTTTCTGATAAATTTTTCCTTGCTTCGTCAGGGTATAAAATTCGGATTTAAGATCCCCTAGGGTTTCCGCTGACCCCAAACATAAAATCCCCTGATTGACTAGAGAATAGTGAAGATTTCTCAGTACCTGCTGCTGTAATTGGGGCTGGAAGTAAATCAAAATATTACGGCAACTCACCAAATTCATCCTGGTAAAGCCCGCATCTTTAGTTAAATCGTGGGGAGCAAACAGCAACTTTTCTCGCAATTGCCGTACAATCTGCCAACCATCATCTTTCGGTATAAAATAACGCTCTAGGCGATCGCTTGATAGCTCCTGGACAATAGTTTGGGGATAAATCCCCTGGGTGGCTTTTGCCAAGGCAACCTCATCGATATCCGTGGCAAAGATTTTAAACCTGATGGGTTTATCCTCGCGGGTAATTGCTTCATCCAACAGCATGGCTAAGGTATAGGCTTCTTCCCCTGTGGCGCAGGCAGTTACCCAACAACGCAATTCACTATCGGCTGGGGCATCGGCAACTAATTGCGGAATCACCTGGGTAGCTAAATAGTCCCAAGCTGCGGGATCGCGGAAAAATTGCGTCACACTAATCAGTAAATCATGACGGAGTAGCGATCGCTCTTCGGGGGAATTTTTTAATAGACTGATAAATGCTTCCAGACTCTCACAGCCACTAATTAAATAACGCCGATGAATTCGGCGGCTGAGGGTACTGGTTTTATAGTGAGAAAAATCTGTGGACTCATGAAAATCAATGATTGCCGCAATTTCTTGTAAACTTGTCGCTGTGAGTAACTTTACGCCGTAATCTTCCTTGGGGGTCAAAAAGGCAGGGGATTTCACTAGCTGATAAACTACCTGAGCCAGTTCCTGAGGAGCCAGAATCCGATCAATGATCTTAGTGGCGATCGCCGAGCGGGGCATTCCATCAAACTGTGCCGTTGAAGGTTCTTGTACCAGAGTAAACCCACCAGCCTGGTTAATTTTCCTTAAACCCTTGGTGCCATCACTACCTGTCCCCGACAAAACAATGCCAATACTGCGTTCTTCCCTGGCGTGAGCCAAAGATGACAAAAAAATATCGATGGGAAAATTGAGTTCGTGGCGGCTACGGTCTTTTTGTTGAATTAAATGAAGTTGATTGCGGTCTAAAACCAAATTTTTCCCTGGTGGAATAAGATAGATCGAATTAGGCTGCAATTCCATTCCCTCCTCTACCCGATAGATCGCCATCCGAGTACAGCGTTCTAATAACTCCTTCATCAGACTCTTAAAATCTGGGGAGAGATGTTGAATCACCACAAAAGCGGCGCCACTGTCATTACTGAGATGCTCAAAGAATTCCTTGAGGGCGTTTAGTCCCCCTGCGGACGCACCGATACCGACGACAAACGGGCAATGGAATTGAAGGGAGGCAGTATCTGGTGGAGAACCATTGTCTGACATAAGATTCAGAGCATCATCAAGGAGCAACTACGATTTTAATCTTAGCTTTCCTTTCTCCTGCCAGTTGAGAATCTAGAGATTTCTTCGGATTTTTCATCCTGCTTAATTGAAAATCAAATTAAATTTTGAAAACTTTTCTCATCCTGGCAGTTATGATTGTGCGGTCATCTTCTGACAGTGAACCAATCTTTTTGATGATTAAATTGTTATCTAAAGTAAATAGCTTAAATCTAATTATTGATGGAACATTAAGACCTGTCGCTTCTAAATCTTCAATCACCGTATCAAGTGACCATAATGGATGATTTTTAGTTGTAATCATCGCCAATATACTTTTATCAGTTGTTAACGAATCGCGATCGCTTAATACTAAAGCCGGTCGTCTTTTTGTTTTATTCGCGTCAGTAAAGGGAAATGGCACGACTACTACATCAAACTGTTTATAAATTGGCATAAGCTTCTTCATCAGCATCGCTTAACCATTCTGGTTCAAAGGTAGATGAAACTGCCTTGAGATACTGCCAGTCCGTACCTTCTACTTTAGTGATGGTTATTTCTCCATCTCGGTCGTTAAATACGAGATAGTCCCCAGCTTTTAAACCCAATTTAGTTCTAATCTCTTTGGGGATAGTAGCCTGATATTTGCTAGTTAACTTGGATGGTTTATTCATTTTACTTGTATTACTTTTTTAAGTATACCGTAAGAAAGTAATACTTTTTAAATCAACTATGATATTAATTTAGGCGATCGCTTAACAAGCCAAATTATGAATACTTATTACTAAATAATGATTCCTGGTAACTTCTGATGAGCAAGATCGGTTGCGCGCCCTAGAATTAAACCAACTGTTAAAATCTCAGAAAACAATTTATGTCTACCGCTACAGCACCTCGTAACAATCTAACATTCATGACCAATGGCTTGCCCAATATTTGTGGTTGGGAAACCGAAATTGCGATCGCCGTAAATCATGATCGACCAATATTTTTAGCTAATAGTGACATCGATCTCCGCCAGGTTAATGCTGCTTTTGCTTGCGCCCTACATATGCATCAACCCACGATTCCCGCAGGAGCTAATGGAGAATTGATTAGTAATCTGCAACATATGTTTGAACATCCCCATGATGGAGACAACCATAATGCAGAAGCCTTTGCCTGGTGCTATTCTCGCATGGGGGATTGGATTCCTGAACTAGTGGCGAAGGGTTGTAGTCCCAGGATTATGCTGGATTATTCGGGTAATCTGCTGTGGGGTTTTCAACAAATGGAACGCCAGGATATTTTAGCTAAACTGAAAAAAATCACCTGTGATGCCACCTATCACCCCTATGTCGAATGGTTAGGCACCATGTGGAGTCATGCCGTAATTCCCTCTACCCCCATTCCCGATCTCAAGTTGCATATTCAGGCTTGGCAACATTATTTTGCGGCGATGTTTGGTTATGATGCCTTGGCACGAGTCAAGGGCTTTTCTCCCCCAGAAATGCATCTGCCCAACAATCCCGATACTCTCTACGAATATATTAAAGCTCTTAAAGAATGCGGCTATCGCTGGCTCTTAGTGCAGGAACATTCTGTCGAAAGAATAGACGGTTCAGGTTTACACCAGGATGATAAGTATCTGCCCAATCGTTTAGTGGCTCGTAATTCCCACGGAGAAACGATTAGCATTACCGCCCTCATTAAAACCCAGGGTTCCGACACCAAACTGGTGGCACAAATGCAGCCCTATCACGAAGCCAAAGGTAAAGCCAAGCAAATGATCGGCAAGATCGCTGTTCCCAGTTGTGGCAGTCAAATTGCCGATGGAGAAAACGGCGGTGTGATGATGAATGAATATGCCCGTGATTTCCAACCTGTGTGGCATGAGCTTAAGGATCAACAACATGTGGTGGGCTTAAATGGTACAGAATATCTTGAACTCATTGAAGCTGCGGGAGTAAATCCTGACGATTATCCCGTCTGTCAGGCAGTAGGGCAACACAAAATTTGGCAACAGGTAAATCCTGATACCACTACTCCTGAAAAGGTAAATCAAGCGATCGCCCATCTTCAAGCCACAGACCATCAGTTTCATATGGATGGAGCCTCCTGGACAGACGACCTGAGCTGGGTTAAAGGCTATGAGAATGTTTTGGAACCGATGAACCAATTAAGCGCTATGTTCCATCAAAAATATGATGCGCTGGTGGCGGCAGATCCTGAGGTTACCAAGACTAGAGAATATCAGGAGGCTCTGCTCTATGTGCTCTTGGTGGAAACAAGCTGCTTCCGCTATTGGGGACAGGGCACTTGGACAGACTACGCCAGAGAATTATTCCGCAGAGGTGAAGCTTTGCTGAAATAGGCTAGATATGTTGAAGGGCGATCGCTTACTGCAACCTATTTCGGGAAAAGCGATCGCCAAACGGGAAATATAAAACTGCGAATTTTTAAACATCAGAGATTCAACAGGTAGTCTAACCGCTATTTTCCCAGAAGTTACTTCCATGTTGAATGTTAATTTATGAAAGTGTTTATGAAAGTGTTACTTTGACTAGGGAATTGGGGAACTTTAAATATATTACACTTCAAGTCAATCCTCATGCTAGCAAATACTTTAAATAAAATATCCTACGATAATATAATTCAAACTTGGAAAAATCTTTCCAATGAAATATCAGAAAAAACATTGGAGATGCAACTTGTATTTCCTTTGCTGCAATCTCTCAATCTACAAGGCAATCAAATTAAATCTGGACAAAATCTTGGTCAAGGAACGGGATTAATTCCTGATTTTCTTGTATATCCAGATTTAAATAAACCGCCAGCTTTAGTAATCGAAATAAAAAGACGTACATCAACTTTAGCAACTACTTCCGAACAAGATTTTATTAATAAATGTCTGACTAACTCACTTTATAGAGATGCTGTCGGCTATCAAGATGTATCTGGTAGCAACGGCATTAAACAATATCTAGATAAAAGCAACACTAAAATCGAACCTAATCGTTTAGCGTCATATGGATTAGTTTTTAATGGTGATTTTTTCCAACTTTGGCGACGAGTTGATGGTTTAATTTTGCCATTAACACCGATTCAAAAGATGACAGAATCAACTATTCCTGAATTAATGCAGCAATTAGAATATTGTTTATATGGGAAACCGAAAGCATTAGTTACTGCTATTTGGAATCGCAAAGGAGGAGTAGCAAAAACAACTAATACACTCAATCTAGCTTCAGTTTTAGCATTAAAAGGCAAAAAAGTTTTATTACTAGATTTAGATACACAAAATGATTTGACTAGAGCTTTAAGATTAGAGCCTGAAAATTATTCTGAGTACTTTAAATCCTGTTTGAAAAAAATTCAAGCAGGTCATTTAGATGATGCAAAACAAATTCTTAAGAATACTATTCAAACTTGTAATTATCGCACTAAAGACCAAAAATCTTTTTCTTTATCTATTCTCCCAGGCGAATACCGTTCTCAAGAATGGTTTAAAAAAAATGCAGATGAATTAGATAGAAAAGCAAAAATACAACTGCTTCAACAAATGATTAATTTATTTATTGAAGATTATGACTATATTTTTATGGATATATCTCCAGCTAGCGATGATTTAACTGTTGCGGCAATTTTTTCCTGTGATACTTTTTTAATTCCCTCAGATTACAGTAAAAAAACATTACATCATGCTGTCGATCTATATCAAAAAGATGCTTTAACTATTAGACAAGCTAAAGTCAAGCAAAATTACTTACATATTGGTCCTTGGAATTTGGGAATAGTATTTAGTAATTGTCCTCCTGGTGTCGCATCAGACTCTCAACTTGAAAAATATATTCAACAAGAATTAACAGATAAAGGATTTACAGGTTATCAATGTCAGACTAGATTAGCAATTTATGCTCAAACAAAATTAGCTGAATACAAACATTTACCTGTCATTTGCTGGCAAAAATCTCCAATCACTAAGCTTTATAAAGATTTGGCAGATGAAATTTTTCTCGAACATCGTTTTATTGATAATTAAGAGGTATTAACTTATGGCACTTTTTACAGAAAATGAATCTCTTTTAGATGTTGAACTTGGTCGAATTTTACGTATACCTTGTAAATTTGTTCAAGGTAAATCCGACGCACATCCAGCATTAATTAAAAATCTAGCTAAACAGATGGAAACTACAGGTAAAAATATTTTGCCTATAATGGTTGAACTTGTTTCAGAAGATAACTACAAAGCAATTGAAAATACCCAAATACTAGAAGCAGCAAAAAAAGTAAACTTAGATTTTGTTTGGTGTATTGTTATCAATAATCAAATGCTGAATCAAGTTTTAGTTGAATCAGGAAAAATTATTCGGATACCAATTCTTACTGCATTAGAAAAAGATATTGTTGAAGTGCTGGAATATATTAAAACTCAAAAATCTGGTGTAAGTACTATCAAACCGAAAGAAGCTGCTAAATCAATAGTTGAATATAGAAAGAAAAATAAAATTACTAGCCTCAATTTTTTAACAAAACAACGGTGTGGTATTGGCGACAAGACATTACCAAAAATAAAAGATTTTTTAGTAATTGCTGATCTGTAGAATGATCGATTACCGAACGAGAAGTGTTGTTTTTATTGTAGGATAAGCGATCGCCAATCTTTTCATTTTAAACCCCCAGCTATTTTAAAAACTTTAGTTTAGTCTCTAATTTCGGGGTATTTTGACTCAAAGGCGATCGCTTACTTTAAACATTAGGACTAGAGAATAGATCAAACAGGCATACCTAAAATATCCTCAATCTTCGGCATATCTTCCAAGGCAATCACCCTCCCTTCATCGGCAAAATTCTCAATCTGATCAAAATTGAGATAGCGATATAAATCACTGGCAAAAGGCGCAATTTTTTCCTTGACTACTGCCATGTATTCATCCACTGTAGGGATTTTACCCAACAAAGCACAGACGGCAGCTAATTCCGCCGAACCTAAGTAAACCTGTGCGCCTTTACCCATACGGTTGTTAAAGTTACGGGTCGAAGTAGAAAAGACAGTGGCATTATCTTCCACACGGGCTTGATTACCCATACAGAGAGAACAGCCAGGCATTTCTGTCCGTGCTCCTGCTGCTGCAAAGATACCGTATACTCCTTCTTCCCGCAGTTGTTTTTCATCCATGCGGGTGGGAGGACAGACCCAAAGTCTACCTTTGACCACACCTGCACCTTCGAGGATTTTGGCAGCCGCGCGATAATGTCCAATATTGGTCATGCAAGAGCCAATAAACACTTCGTCTACTTTGTCTCCTGCACATTCTGACATGAGCTTGACGTTATCAGGATCGTTAGGTGCCGCCACAATGGGTTCGGTAATTTGGCTCAGGTTGATTTCAATGGTGTCGGCATATTCGGCATCCTTGTCCGCAGACATCAATTCAGGATTAGCCAACCATTGTTCCATTTTCGCTACCCGACGCATTAAGGTACGACCATCGTTATAACCCCGTGCCACCATGTTTTTGAGCAATGCCACATTGGAACGGAGATATTCGGCAACAGTAGCTTCGCTCAGTTTGATGGTACTACCAGAACAAGAGCGCTCGGCAGTAGCATCGGTAAGCTCGAATGCCTGTTCTACCTTCAGATCGGGCAAGCCTTCCATTTCCATGACTCGTCCGTTAAAGACATTTTGCTTATTTTCTTTGGAGACGGTTAGTTTTCCCTGTTGTATAGCTACCCAGGGAATGGCATTCACAATATCTCGCAGGGTAATTCCTGGTTGCAATTCCCCTGTAAAGCGAACTAGCACTGATTCAGGCATGTCCAGGGGCATTACCCCCAATGCCGCAGCAAAAGCTACTAAGCCAGAACCCGCAGGGAAAGAGATGCCGAGAGGAAAACGAGTATGGGAGTCCCCACCTGTGCCTACGGTATCGGGTAGCAACATGCGATTGAGCCAAGAGTGAATGATGCCGTCTCCTGGGCGCAAAGCTACCCCACCACGGGTCGAAAAGAAATCGGGTAGGTTCTTATGGGTGACAATATCCACAGGTTTGGGATAGGCGGCAGTATGACAGAAGGTTTGCAGGGTTAAATCAGCGTTAAAACCAAGACAAGCTAATTCTTTTAATTCATCTCTAGTCATGGGGCCTGTAGTGTCTTGAGAACCAACGGTAGTCATGAGGGGTTCACAGGATGTTCCTGGTCGCACCCCTGCTAAACCGCAGGCTTTGCCTACCATTTTTTGGGCAAGGGTAAAACCTTTACCTGTATCCGCTGGTAGGGATGGACGAGTAAATACTTCTGATACGGGTAAGCCCAATACTTCCCTAGTTTTATCCGTCAAGGTGCGACCAATCAGCAAGGGGATTCTTCCCCCCGCCTGGACTTCATCAATGATGGTGTCGGGTTTCAAGGTAAAAGTAGAAATTACTACTCCTGCTTCGTTAGTAATCTCCCCTTTGTAGGGATGGATGGTAATTACATCTCCTGTTTTCAGCTGGGAGACATCACACTCAATGGGCAAAGCTCCCGAATCTTCTGCGGTATTGAAGAAAATTGGCGCAATTTTATCACCTAAAATATAGCCCCCAGCCTTTTTGTTGGGCACAAAGGGAATTTCATCACCGATATGCCACAGTACGGAGTTAATTGCCGATTTCCGTGATGAACCAGTCCCCACAACATCACCAACATAAGCTACAGGATGACCTTTAGTCTTCAACTGGGCAATAGTGGCTAAGCCATTGGGCATTTTTGACTCCAGCATGGCTAAAGCGTGGAGGGGAATGTCGGGGCGAGTAGTGGCATGGGGTGCAGGAGAGAGGTCATCGGTGTTGGTTTCTCCTGGGACATTAAACACAGTGACGGTGATGGCTTCAGGAGGTTTAGGACGGCTGGTAAACCAGGCAGCATCTGCCCAGGAATTAATTACCTGCTGGGCAAAGGAATTACTTTTAGCCAGTTCTAGTACGTCGTTAAAGGCATCAAATACTAATAAGGTCTTGCTTAAAGCTGTAGTGGCTTCGGTGGAGATCGCCTGATCCGCCGACTTTAGTAAATCGACGAGGGAATGGACATTATAGCCCCCCATCATGGTGCCCAATAAATGTACCGCCTCAGTGGGAGAAACTATGGGACATTTAATTTCGCCTTTGGCGATCGCAGTTAAGAAACCCGCTTTCACATAGGCAGCATCATCTACACCAGGGGGGATGCGATCGCGCAGTAATGCTAACAGTTCTGGTTCTTCCTCTGGGGGCGGATTTTTTAGGATTTCACATAATTCTGAAGTTTGTTGTGCCGTTAAAGGTAAAGGGGGAATACCTAAAGCCGCTCTTTCTTCTGTATGTTTCCTATAACCTTCTAACATTTAGTAGTTCTCCTCTTTATATACAGATTTATAGAATATTTATTCTCTCATTGATTTCTCTTGTTCTTTTGTTTGTAGTGAGTATTTTGATTATTTTGCGGTGGAGATGTTAATAATTGAGGCATTCCCTCTTTGTTGTTCTCTTTGCTGTTCATTGAGCCACAAGGAATGAATTTTAGAATCTTCAGCACTTTTGTCGATCGCCTGGAGCAAGAGATAATTTAACACTGTCCGCAGACTAATAATCGCCGCCAGTTGACCAAGCTCTTCCCAAGATGGGGCAATTGTCGTCTTGAGAATGCTTCCCCCCAGTAAAAAACTCAATCCGAGGGAAAACCCATAACCTAACTCTAAACGACTTCCTTGAAAAGCGATCGCCGAACTCAAACTCGTAAAAATATGTTTGCCATAAATTATTAAAGCTTTGACGATGCCGATCACGATCACTAATAATGCTAGCAATTGACACAAAATAACGACCCAATCATTGAGAGCGCTGACTGCCTCTAGAAACATCAATTCTTAAATTCCTGGTTGCCAACCTAAACTAACGTGAGCTCGATGAATACAAAATTAACTATTGGGGAAAGGGAAAAAGGATTTCATAACCATCTTTGGTTACTAAAACGGTATGTTCAAACTGTGCCGAAAGATTATTATCGACGGTAACCACTGTCCAGCGATCGCGCAGCACTCTAGTATGTTTAGAACCTGCATTAATAATTGGTTCAATTGCCAAAGTCATCCCTGCTTTTAATTGTACGTTAGGCATCCATTGATTGCGGTGATTGAAAACGGAGGGGGCTTCGTGTAAATTCTTGCCCACACCATGACCAGTATACTGTTCCACGATGCTATATCCCTGAGCTTTTACATAGTCTTCCACCGCTCCAGCAATATCCAAGAGATGATTACCTGCTTTTACCTGTTCAATGCCCTTATACAGAGCTTCTTCTGCAACCTGAATCAATTTGGCAGCATCTTGAGCTACTTTATCCCCAACGATAATAGTAATGCAAGAATCCCCATGAAAACCATCACAATAGGCACCTGTATCTACTTTTAATACATCTCCTCGACGGAGGACTTTCTTGGCGTTGGGAATACCATGCACCACTTCGTTATTGACGCTGGTACAAAGAGATGCGGGAAAACCATAGTAACCCTTGAAACTTGGTGTTGCCCCCATTTCTCGTATCCGTTGCTCGGCATATTCGTCTAGATCGGCGGTGGTCATCCCTGGTTTGGTCAGTTCCTGGATTTCCTTTAAGACCGTAGCGACGATCGCCCCAGAACGACGCATCTTCTCGATTTCAGGTGCCGACTTAATTTGAATGCCCCGAGGATTGCGATTTAGTGCTGGCAGCCCATTGGTTGTATTGAAGTTTGATTTATCTGATTTATTTTGGGCTTTAGGAAAGAGAAGATTAGTAATAATATTTATTAAAAGACGCATCGGGTGGATTTAGTATGATAAGGCAAGCAGCGATAAATTCTCATCTTCATAAAATAATTTGATCGTGTTAAAATCCCGACGCAGCAATTTTTCAACTTGCAATGTCGAACAGTTTCCAAGACGAAGCCAAATAACTTTCGGTGGATTGCCAAATACTAAGCTCAGATCGTGCATGTCTGCGTCTTTTGAGACAATCATCAAATTATTGTCTTTTGCATAATCCCAAACTATTGGGTCGATTGTTGCTTTCATGCCTACATCTCTGACGTGAAGCGAATTTGGGAACAGATCTCTCAAACGGTTTGGCAATTTGGGCGATAAATTTTCATCAAAAAGCAATTTCATGCAGATAAGGTCGCGGTCATAAACCGACGCTCACGATCAGCTGCATAAGCAATGCAGGCTTTTAAATCTTCTCGCGTCAGATCGGGAAAATCGTCAAGAATCTCTGCTTCGGTCATCTCAGAAGCCAGGTACTCAAGCACTTCATAAACCGTGATTCGCAAGCCACGTACGCACGGCTTACCACCCCGTTTATTGGGTTCGATAGTGATGTAGTCTCGGTAGTTCACAGTTGAAATTGTCATCATTGTGTTTTCTTTATTATGCCGCTTCGCTATGCTAATCTTTCAGCAAAATACTTTTTCAGATTGAATTGGTAAGGAGCATGACTTGATCCATAATGGACATGAGTTGAGTAAGTAAGTTAAACAAAATAATAGCTAACCCAAATCCCACCCAAAAAATTTGTCCAGAAATTGAACTTAAACGGCGATTTGAGGAATCTAACTTGCTATTTAAGGAAAACAGGTGATCATCTAAGGATTCCAGTTTTTCAATAATGCGGTTCGCTTGATCCTCTGTCATCATCTGCTCCCTTGGTGTTATGTTGTGTACCAATAGCTTAGACCATAGATAAATTACCTACTCTCATCATAGGCAGCGTAAACACCCTGAACGTTATACCAGTTAAGAAATATCCTCGCTAGTTGTTCTGCTAGTTGCGGTTTACCTTGATTAATTAACCAGCTTAAGATGGGCTGCAAAGTCCGTTCATTTAGCCTCCCACCGATCGATAAGATACCCCAAAGAAGCCGATGCAAGACTGTCATCTGGATCATCATTTTGACATCAAAGGTAGGATGTTTATCATAGAAAACTACCCCCATTTTGCCCCTTTGAATTTCCTGCTCAATCATTTTGGGGATCTGCTCTAAACTAAAGGCAGGATGCCAGTGATAACCAACAGCTTCGGGACATTTAATTAACTTCAAATCTAATTTTTTGAGTCTGACTCCTAGTTCCAAATCTTCCCAGCCATAGAGTTTAAACCCTGCATCAAATAATCCCGCCTGTTCTAACCATTTACGAGCGATCGCCACATTTCCAGTGGCAAAGTAAGCAGCGGAAAAATCGGTTATTTTATAAGGCTCAGAAGTCGGCGCTGCAAAATTATTGGTATTAATTACTGCACCATAGGTAAACAGGCGATCGCTTTTCAAGTCTTGTTGTCCCTTAATCAAAGCATTGCCATGGCACTGGAGAAAAGTTTCTGTAACTACCAGATCGCTATCGATAAAAATTATGGTGTCACCAACAGCATTAACTACTCCTAAATTCCTGGCGGCGGCTGCACCTTGATGATCCTGCTCGATTACCTTAACGTGAGGTAAATTAGCCTGATTTTCTGCCAACCAAGCTAGAGTGCGATCGCTAGAACCATCATCCACCAGGACAATTTCATAACCAGCAATTTTGTCGTCAGCAAATACTTGCGTTTCTAAAGCCCCAAGACATTTTTGAAGAATTGGTAAACGATTATAGGTAGGAATGACGACACTAATATACATCTAGATTACTTCTTGCACAAATCATCATGAACTAGCTTTCCAAGAGGGAAAAGGGAAACCCTAAAGGGTACCGCTTCGCATAAGGGAAAAGGGGAAAAAATTAATCTTTTTTTCATGCAAAAAGTCTAATAACTAAAAAACAGTATAACCACAGATTCTTAAGATTCTTAGTTTTCCATTAACAACCATCATCAAGAAAACTGATTCATTTTATTCAGCAAAGCTTCAATCATCGGCGCATCATCACTATGGGGGGTGACTTTCAAATAGTATTCTAGATCGACAATTGCTTCGTTCCAACGATTGAGCTGATAATAGAGCAAACCGCGATCGCGAATCTCGGCGGTTCTGTCAGGCTGGATTCTCAGGATCGCACTCATGGTGGATAACGCCTTATCCATTTTACGTCGGTGCAGATGGATAAACTTTAAATTGGTCAGCATACGCACGAGGATTTGCCGATTGCCAACTGGAGCGAGCCAACTAGAATCGAGTTTAAGCTGTTGAGTCTCGTCTAGTCTTTGCTGGCAGTCCTCTATAAAGAGAATTTCCCCGCGATTAAAAGGATCGACAAAAATCTCTAACTCTTCAATATCTGGGCGAATTAGAAAATGTCCAGGCAGTCCTACTCCCACCATGGGAAAGTTAAGCCGTTGGGCGATCGCTAAATAAACCACCGACAAACTGATGGGAATGCCTAATTTACGGTCAAGTACTTGGTGCAAATAGCTATTATCGGGGTCATAATAGTTGGTCTTGTTTCCTCTCAAACCCCAGATCTCAAATAAATGTCGATTGATGGTTTGAATTACTTTTAAAGGATAACGTTCTGGGGGAAGCTGCAATTCAATTTCTGTGGCGATGTTATCTAAAGTAGTTAGATAATATTGTGGATCTAAGTCGGGATATTCTGCTTGGGAAAAATATAGAGCTGCTTTAGCTAAATCGATTTCTAGTTGATTTATTTCTTGATAAAAATTATGCCACAACAGTTGATTATCCATCAGGGTAATAAATAGTTTTTATAGTTTTTATATGCATTGTGCTTATCATAATATTTTTTGGGTAAATATACTGAGTCTTGATGAGCAATTTTTTGCTGTCCAAAAATTAGTTAACTTTCAAGAAACAAATTAATCTACTGAGGCGGTTCAAGAGGGAAAAGGGGCAAGAGAAAAGGAAAAAGGGGAAAGGGGAAAGAGCAAGTCAAATGTGTACTTAATTTTGTTTAGGTACTTAAATCAAACTTGACATGCAAGACAATCGCTTTCGGGCGAAATCGCTTTTCCCGATTTTCAGAAATCAATGAACTCTGATCATCAGTTAGTTAGCTCCAACTTCGGGATATAAAGGCTGATGGTTCAAGGGACCTACTCGATCAGGAGGCCAAAAACGCACCGTCGCTCGACCAATGAGGTTCTTTAAAGGTACAAATCCCCAATAGTGAGAATCGTAACTGTTGTTGCGATTGTCCCCTAAAACTAGATATTGTCCTGGGGGTACTTTGGTTGGAGGATATTCATAGTTTGGGGGTTCAAAAATATACTTTTCATTGATCTTCTGACCATTAACGTAGACTGCGTTATTTTTGACCTCGACGATGTCTCCCGGAACACCAATTACTCTTTTAATAAAAGCTTCCTGATAATTTTGTTTCTTAAGAGCCTCTGTGGGGGAAAATACCACCACATCCCCTCGTTCTGGTTTGCGAAAATGATAGGTGATTTTCTCGACGATTAAGCGATCGTTGATTTCGAGAGTAGGCAGCATCGATTCAGAAGGGATATAGCGAGCTTCTGCCACACAGGAACGAATTCCGATTGCCAAAATTCCGGCAGATACCAGAGTTTTTAAGAGCTCAACTAGGGGATTTTCTTCTTTTTCTGTCATAAGCACATAACCTCTAGATGGTAATGATATTCAGTCAATGAATCGCCAAGAATCAACAAGAATCAATTAGAGCGATGCCCAGGATTTCGAGAACCTCGCACCGTAAGAAACCCTAAGTTAAAAGTTGGAGTCAGTTTCTTAAGCTAAACTAGAAAAGGGCTAACTGCAATTGTTAGTGCTTAAAATAATGGCTACTGTTGACTAAATCTTATAGATATATAGATATCAGTAGCGTAAATTTGCAGTGGTGCAATTACAAACCTTACTATTCTAATATGGAACATAAAAATCCTGCTCTGGTTCAAGAACCTCGTTATGAACCAGCCATTGTCATCCCTCTCAAGCAAGAGGCTTCTCTTCTAGATTGGTTGAAAGCAAATAATCGTTTGATTCCTCGTGAGCCAGTCGAAACTGAGAAAGTGAAAGCGGATGAAGATCTAGATATGCTCATGGATGGGGAGGATGATGATTTTGATGATGATGACTAACTCGAGAGTAAATTTAGATTAGCCATCCTCAAAGAGATGAGAGGTAGATGAGAGCAATTAGATAATCAAGCAAAAATATCAATATTGCTCTTGCTGCAACAAATAGTTTTTGCTATGTTATCGTTCTCAAGTAATTAATCTTCTTAGTAAGTTGGCGAAATTTAATTGTGAACGTTAAACCATTTGATGCGGAGAAACTCATCGATCCTTCTGGTAAGATGCTGCTGATTTCTCTGGTATGCGTTTTGACTCTGAGTGCGATCGCCATTGAATATGCTTCTAGCATCTCTTTTGAGGGGTTTGGCTTGTTGCTCTTTCCTCTCCTGGTCTGTATGGTTGCTAGCGCCTTGTTGGGGATCTTGGTAGTTCCCCTACTTCATCGGCTTAAAACAGGGCAAATCATGCAGGAAGATGGCCCTCAAGGACACCTGAAAAAAGCAGGAACTCCCACTATGGGGGGGATTTTTTTTGTGCCCGTGGCGGTGATTTTAGCCTTGCTCTGGGTGTATTTCAGCGATCGCCCAGCTAACACCATTACCATCACCCCAGAATTAATTGCTGTCTGTCTTGTAACTTTAAGTTATGGTTTAATTGGTTGGATTGATGACTGGCAAGTATTACGCCTCAAGTCCAATAAAGGTATTTCTCCCCGCACCAAACTCACCCTACAGATAGTCTTGGGAGTCTTGTTTTCTCTCTGGCTGTTTTGGCATGACTCGGCGGCGATTGGCTCCGCCAGACCTTCGGCGATCGCAAATATTAGTCTGCCTGGGGGATTGAATCTGGCTCTGGGATGGCTATTTATCCCCCTAGCTATTTTCGTCTTAGCGGCGGAAAGTAATGCGACAAATTTTACTGACGGCGTAGATGGATTAGCTGCCGGTACAGGGGCGATCGCCTTTTTGGGATTAGGAGCAGTCCTCGTCCTAGACCACCCAGATTTAGCAATTTTTTGTAGCTGCTTCAGTGGTTCCTGCTTAGGGTTTTTGGTGCATAATCATCACCCCGCTAAAGTGTTTATGGGAGATACTGGTTCCCTGGCATTAGGAGGCGCTCTAGCTGCGGTAGGACTATGTAGTGATAACCTTTGGGCATTGTTTATTATCAGTGGCTTATTCTTCGTCGAATCCCTGTCGGTCATTGCCCAGATCAGTTACTTCAAAGCCACCAAAGGAGCTGATGGCAAAGGCAAGCGTCTGTTGAAAATGGCTCCCATTCATCATCATTTTGAACTTAGTGGCTGGAGTGAGACTCAGGTGGTGGGGGTGTTTTATCTGGTGAATGGGCTGCTCGTGGCGATCGCCTACCTCTTTCGTTAGATATCCTATTAGATCTGAATGCCATCAGTTTTTCAACCTGTTTTACAACTGTTACTCATCCGATCTATTCTATGTTTGGGACTGTGGAGCGATTATTTCCTGGAAGGAGAAATGTATGAGTGAAAAAACGATTATTCTTGGCATAGTTGGCGATAGTGCAGCAGGTAAAACCACTCTAACCAAGGGAATTGCTCAAGTATTGGGAGAAGATAACGTAACGGTCATCTGTACCGATGACTATCATCGTTATGACCGCAAACAACGGGCAGAAATGAAGATTTCCGCTCTTCATCCAGACTGTAACTATTTAGACATTATTGAGCAGCATTTGGCACTGCTAAGGGACGGACAAGCTATCCTCAAGCCGATCTATAATCACTCCACAGGAGCCTTCGATCCGCCAGAATATATTGAACCGCGCCAATATGTCATTGTGGAAGGTTTATTAGGCTATTCCACCCGTGCCATGCGGGATAGTTATGATGTTAAGACTTATCTTGCTCCCCCCGAATCTCTCCGCGCTACTTGGAAGATTAAACGAGATACCCGTAAAAGAGGTTACACCGAAGAGCAGGTAATGGATCAACTACACCAAAGAGAGCCAGATTCAGAAGCTTTCATTCGTCCCCAACGCCAATGGGCAGATATGGTAGTTTCTTTTTGCCCTCCAGAAGAGGAAAATTTAGGAGATGAAGTCTTACTCAATGCCAATTTGATTCTTCGTCCGACTATTCCTCATCCAGAACTAACTAAAATTCTTAATGCCGAAGGCAATCATTTAGGAGAAGCAATTCGTTTAGGCTTAAGCCGAGATATGGGTAAACCCGTAGATATCTTGGAAATAGATGGACATGCCACCATGGAACAGGTTAGGGAATTAGAAAAGATGATGTGTAATGATGTACCTTATCTTGGTCAGTTCTGTAGTCTGGAAGGAAACCAAGAATTAGGCAAACTGGTAGGAACGACAGGAGAAATTTTACAAAGTTATCCCTTGGCTTTAACTCAGCTTATGATCACCTACCATATGCTGAAGGCGGCATCTTGATCTGCTTTTAGCTTTTAGCTTTTAGGGTGCAACTTTTTTCCAACCCACAATTTTGCTCCCTAGACGAAAAATCATGGAATCCGCTAAACCCAAGTCGGCGATCGCTTGCGATAAAGAACGGGCTTGTTCCTGGTCTACGGAAATTAAATGAGGACAATTAGCAAAATCCAAACACAAGACTGTAGAACGTCCCCAAGACTCGCGGGAAATCTTGCTATTCGGCGGCAAAAAACCTACTAAAGAACGGAATCTAGCCAATGCAGCTTGCTCAAAATCTGCACTAGTGCAATTAAGTGGTTTCATATATTTATTTCTTAGTAAGCTTTTAAGTCAGCGATGGCTTCTTGCACTTTTTTATAGATTAACACCAACTTTTTTGGTAATGTTGCTTGTAATCAGCCTACTTAATAAAAATTTCTAATCTATTCTTTAATTTTTTATTTAGTTATATTTCTTCATTTTCTGCTCAACTTAAGTGAGGAAGCTATGACTCGGTTGGCTCGACTAAAGCAGCTTCTGCCAGGTTTGGTTTAGAAGAAAATTCATCAAACAGAGTCATAATAACTACCGTAGTTGGAATAGCGAAGACTAGACCAATAATCCCAAGCAATTCGTTCATCACTAAAACCGCAATCACAACACCAACTGGATGCAAATTAACCTTTTGCCCGACTACGATAGGTTGAAAAATATGAGCATCGATCTGGTTGAGCAATAAAAACAGAAGTAATACCAATACTAACTTCAACGGTGAGATGGTCAGTGCCACCAATGCGGGTAAAAAGCCACCCATAAAACTACCAAAAAAAGGAATTATGCCAAATAAACCGGCAAGAATACCAAAGGGTAGAGACAAGGGAATACCAAGTATCCAGAGTCCTATCCCTACTCCCACCCCAAAAAATAGCATTGCCAGAAACGTACCGTTCATCCAGCCTTGAAGTCGCAATCTCATGGTTTCAAGAATATGTCTCACTTGCTGATGGCGACGGCGAGGAATCAAGCGCAATAATCCTTCACTTAAAAATTCAGGATCATAAGTAATATAAAGAGCTAAGATCACGATCGCAGAAGCTTCAATAGTAATGCCAAAAGCTTTTTCTAAGATCTGAGGAACCGATTTTAACAGGCCATAGAGAAAATCATTGAGCTTGGCAATCTCTTGGGAAACGTCAGGAACAAAACTATATTTTTGGTGGAGGTGCTGAGACTGCTCCGTTAGATTACTTAAATAGTTTGGTAGCTTTAAAGAAAGTTTTTGAAACTCATTTAAAAAATCGGGCAGAATGACTATCGGCAAGAGTATAAATAAACCAAAGATCCCCATTACTAGAGCCAAAACCGCTAACCAACGCCGCTTAATCAGTCTTTCTAACTGGTGCAGCAAGGTTTGTAAAATCAGCGACAACAGAATGGCGATCGCAATTAATTCTAAAATCGTCTGAAGTCGAGCCAGAACCAAAAGAGCTAGCACCAATAAGACAGCAAGAGGAGTACCTTCTGTTAATTTGTCTGTCAATGAAGGCGATCGCTTTTGAGTCATAAGCCAATTTCTCGTTGGATAAAAATAACCAAAATTATCGATAAAATACTTAAAAAAATGGTTAAAAAAATATTTATTTTTAACCCATAGATTCATTCAGTAGAAGGTAGCAGAAGCATTTTATATGTCCCAGCCACAATCCCTCACAACACCCAAATATCCTCAGATATCGCAAATCAGTCAAGAAGAATATCAACTAATACTAGATTTACGCGATCGCTCCCCCGCTCAAAATCCTCCCAAGTTTTCGTTGACCCTAGGAGAACGAGTTGCAGACCGCGTTGCTGCGGTGATGGGTTCCTGGACATTTATTATTGCCCAATCAATTTTATTGGCAATTTGGGTAACCCTAAATATTGTGTCAGTTGTCCAGCATTGGGATCCTTATCCCTTTATTCTCTTAAATCTGATGTTATCATTCCAAGCTGCGTATGCTGCGCCCGTGGTGATGATGAGTCAAAATCGCCAATCAGCGATCGACCGTCGCGATGCCAAACACGATTACGAAGTTAATCTCAAATCAGAACTAGAAATTGAGCTACTACAAGATAAAATGAGTCTGCTGCAAGAATCCGAAATTGTTGCTCTTAAAAATCTGCTGACACTTCAGCAACAGCAATTAGAAAGGATTGAAAACTTATTATCCCAAGGTCAATACCCTAGTTAATTTACGTCATCTATATGTATTTATAGCTGACCATGTAATAATCCTCACAAATTCTTCAAGATTAAGCGCTATTCTAAAATCATCAAAAACGTAATCTTCATAAAACTACCGACATTTTAGGACCAGGAGATAAGCGCCATGAATGAAGAAAGCAAGACTTGGTGTCCAGCGATCGAATTTAACGAAACTGATAGAAATTTAATTCTGAAAGCAGAAATTCCTGGAGTTGAAATCAAACATTTAAATATTTGTGCCGAACCTGAATCCATCTCAATTTCTGGCATTCATGACCATCACACCTCCTCCAAGGAAAAAGAACTAATTCCCTCTCAGCTTCATTATGGACAACTCGATTGTAGTATTCCTTTACCAGAACCAATTCAGATAAACCATGTGAGAGCTGAACTAATTAATGGAGTTCTCACCGTAACTATGCCCAAAGCAAATATAACCAGTCCTGTCAGGATTTAATTTTGTAGTAAAAAAAGAGGTAGATAGAGATGAAGATTTTTACATGGATGCGAGATACAGTTCAATATCTTTTGAATGGCGTATCCAGGCTTTTTGAGCCTACTGATGACAATTATCCCAAAACAGGAGTCCAGCCTTTTAGTGGCGAGCCTGGTGACGATATTTCCAAATAACTTTCAAAAGTAGGGGCGATATTTAAGCAAAACCCAAATCTGTTCCCGTCCCTGCATGAACTTGAGCCAATTTTTGGTATTTGCCAGCATGGGCGATTAGTTCTTGTGCTTGTTCTTCGCTGATATCCTTAACTTTCTGGGCCGGAATTCCCAATACTAGCGATCGCGGGGTCACATTTTTGGTGACCACACTCCCCGCCCCGACAATACTGCCCGCTCCAATTCTCACCCCATCTAGGATGATTGCCCCAATCCCAATCAAACATCCTGTTTCGATGTGAGCTGAATGCACTACTGCCCGATGACCTACCGTTACATAATTTTCGAGGACAGTGGGGTGACCAGGATCTCCATGAAGAACTGCCCCATCTTGGACATTACTATGCTCACCGATCACAATTTTCTCCACATCTCCCCTTACTACTGCCCCATACCAAATACTCGACCCTGACCCGACAGAAACATTGCCGATGACTGTTGCATTAGGAGCAACAAAGGTGGCGAGAGCTAGATCGGGAGTAAACCCCAAAAAATCGGGGGAATCAGAAGATCGAACCATAATTTTACGCTAAGCTATCTAACGATATTAAGGTAATTCAAGTGCAATGAGATTCAGCCGTGTTATAAGAAGACAGAATCAACTTTATATCCTATGGATTTAGCTTTACAATACCCCGTTTTTGGCCCTGAAATTGTTTGTCCCCACTGCCGACAAATCATCCCTGCTCTCACTCTTACAGATACCTATCTTTGTAGCCGTCATGGTGCTTTTGAGGCAGATCCTAAAATTGAAGAATTGGTTCATTTACCTTCTGGTAGAAGTTGGCGACAATGGGAAAATCAATGGTATCGCCAACATACTCACCCTGATGGTATTCGCTTTGAAATTCACGAAGCTCTGGATGCGCTATATACAGAAGGTTATCGTGCCACGAAAGTCATTATTGCTGTCCGTTATCGTGATTTAGTAAGTTCCTATTTGGGTCGCAGTCACCCCTGGCGAGATAGCCCAGAGTTTAAATCTCCGAAGCTTTATGGACTGCCCATCAGTTTTAGTCCCGAAACCGATGCCGAACCCTACTGGGAAATAATTAACTTTACCCTCGAAAAAGAGTTAGGAGTCCCTCGTCACTATCCCTATCGTTTTTTGTTTGAATAGCCAATTAATTCAATTCCTGAAAGTCAAAAATACTGCAATGCTGCATCACGTTTCGATTCGTACCGCCGATATTCATGGAGCGATCGCTTTTTATGAACAGCTTGGATTTACGGTCAATGAACGTTTCACCACCGGCTATACTCTCGCTTGCTGGATGGAGGGACTAGGAGGCAGAATTGAACTGATCCAAATTCCTGAACCCAAAGCTGCCCCCGATGCTTTTTATGATGAACATTATGTTGGCTACTATCACCTGTCTTTCGATCTAACGGATTCCACTCCTGACTTAAAGACTTGGCTGCTCGAACTGGAACAAAAGCTCAATACCTTAAGCATTGAGTCCTCAGAAGAGAACCCTACTCTCAAGGTGTTACTTCAGCCTGAACAGCAAATGATTGGCGATCGCGTTTATGAGGTCGCTTTTATTGCTGATCCTGATGGTCTTCCTTTAGAATTCATCCGTATACTTAACCCCTGATTTGTGTTCTGTTTTTCAAATCTAGATCGGCATCGCATCAGATATGTTGATTTTAGCGATCGGTTCTTCGGTTAAACAGTGCCAATGACAGGTGAATAAATCAGGCTGTTGAGTCTTCAAGGTAATCAAAGCTGGGGCGGCAGGAAATGGCCAAAGGCGATCAAAAACAATCTCCCCATTATACAAACTAAACTGCAATAAATAGGTGGCAGGGGTGGCTTCCAAAGACTCTAGCAACTGCTTTGCTAGACTATGAAGGGATTGTTGCTGACGTTTGGGAATCGCTACAGGATGCTCATAGGAATTGGGCATGGGGCCTTCGCCAATAATCTCCCCAAATAAGGGCTGGTCAGTCATGACAATCGGTAGCCACAGATGACCCAACCAAGAATCGCCAACGCTAGTTTTGAATCCCAGATTTTTTTCTACCCAGCGTCTGCGGGAGTTAATATCTTTGCAGGCAGAATAAATCTTCCTTTGAGGGAAATCAAAATATTCCGGTAACTGAATTGTCAAAGGACAGTAAATCGTATCGTTGATTCTGTCTTTTTTCACAGTTTTTGTGTTTTTTGACCACAAAGTAGCAGCAGAGACTATTTCTACGATTCTAGAAGGTGAGTTTTCTAAAATACTCCTCTGTAAAGCTTCGACCATTTTTTGCGTTACGGGCGACGCTGAGAGCAGTTGACCTTGATCGCTAACTTCAGCGTTGATAATAATTACAACTTTTTCCATTCCCCTTCCGTTATGAGATTTTTCCATAGCTGTTGTAAGTCGAACAATATTTTTTCTCGATTTGAATACTTTAATGTCTAGCCGTAATGTCTAGGCGTTGAGTTGGTGAAGTCTGTCCAAGGAAAAAATAGTCCGTAATGTTGATGGGGCATAGTTAAATTGTAGATTGTCTGGAAGTTGAAAGTGCCTAGGACTAAAACAGCAGAGCTTAGGCGATTATTTAGGCGATTACGGATATATTAGCGAAAAACATTTCCGTTGTTTTATTTACGCCAACTATTTAGAGTGACTGTTCCCTAGGGAAAGGTTGGACTTTTAAGCAGTATTCATCATAATCGCTTTGCCACTGCATTTTCAAGACAATTGGTCAATAAGTTAATAATTCAACAATTTAAACGTAAGATAATAAATTAACCTACTCTAGCAACAATTGTTTCTTATTTCTTAAGCTATTTTTTCTTGCCAAATAGGGGCAGATTACTTTTTAACCAGGCTACATCTTGATGGCGATCGCAAATTATTTCTAAGACTCTAATGCCTGTTGGGGGCAAGTTTGCGGTTAAATCGGTGAGCTGTTGCCAGTTATCAATTTTAAGATATTCAAGATCATAAGCCGTACAGAGTTTAGCGATATCAACGGTTTGAGGCGTGGCAAAATATTCCTCAAATAAGGGAAAGTCAGCAATAGGTAAAATTTCAAAGATACCTCCACCATCATTGTTGATCAGAATAATTGTTAAATGACCCTGGAATTTCTGTTTGATCAGTAAGCCATTAGTATCATGTAAGAAGGCTAAATCCCCTGTTAACAAAACTCCTACATCTTGATATGCCATACCCAAAGCAGT
>JBJOPG010000037.1:0-24136 GCA_046050865.1 Cyanobacteriota bacterium | reverse complement strand
CTGAAACCGCTCCAACAACAATCTGCCCAAGCCAAAAAAAAGTGGATCGCCGCTGGTTAAGATGACCACTCCATGATGATCTGCATGATTATCTATGGTGACTGCGGTTAATTTGGCGATCGCCTCCAAACCTGTCTGGAGATTGTCTAAATTGACCTTCTGGGCAGGGTGATGGACAAAATAACTAAGATGACGCTTACTTCCCGCTAACACCGCAGCCTGTTCGATGATCTCTTGTACAGTCTGAGTTAAGCCATCTCTTCCATCCAAACCAATACCAACTACAGCAATTGTCACTTATTTTGCACTAGCATCTGTTCCCTAAAAATCACTATCAACTCACCAACAAATTCTTTAGCATACTTCTACGCATATAGTTCTTAGCTTCTTTAGATTACTTAAGTAAATAACTAAGAGCTTATAGCTTATAGCTAGGGCGAAGCCCTCTACTCTGATTCAGAATTGTTAGTAAACAGACGATAACCGACATATAATACAAGACCAATGGCCGCCAGGCTAAAAATACTGCTCACCACGTGGAGTACAGCACCGACAATGGAGAAACCCAACCAGACTCCCCCCACAGCTACTGCCACCTTACCAAACTGGGGCAAGTTATTAAAAAGAACTTTACTGCGGTCAATCCACCCCTGTATTTCAGGAGTCGGCTTGATTTCTATCTTCGGCAAAACCGAGTTAGGATGATCTGAAAAATTATCATCAGCCTGCTGATTTAGATCTGCTTCCATCTCGTCTAGCTTGCTTTGTAAATCACGCTCTGGAAAACTCATGACTGTTCAACTCTCCCTTAGGGTAGGTGCATCTATATCTAGTTTAGGATAAATAACCAGCGGCTAACAAGCAAGATTTCCGCCAGCAGGACAGTAATTTGCGCTCCATGTCAGAGATATACTACTCAAGCAAATCTAGTCAAGAGCTAGAAAGATTAGGTATTAGATGTTAATACTAGTTACGGATCAAATCATGGAAAAAAAATGTTAGAAGCGATATTGTTTGATTTAGACGGTACGTTGGCTGATACAGACTCGATTCACTTCTCTGTCTGGCAAGATATCTTGGTGAGATACGATCTGGACATTGATCGCTCTTTCTATCGGCAACGAATTTCTGGTAGAACTAATTCTAAAATTATTAAGGATATTATTCCCCAGTTGACTTTGGAAGATGCCTGGAAATTAGCCACGGAAAAGGAAGAAACCTATCGTCGTCTAGCAAATTGTCTCTTACCTACCCCTGGTTTAGATCGCTTGATCGACCTGACAGATCAAGCTGCCCTCAAAAGAGCCGTAGTTACCAATGCACCAGAGGATAATGCGGTGTTCATGCTTAAGGCATTACGCTTGACCGATACTTTTCC
The DNA here is from genome assembly GCA_046050865.1 of Cyanobacteriota bacterium. Classification (GTDB taxonomy): domain Bacteria; phylum Cyanobacteriota; class Cyanobacteriia; order Cyanobacteriales; family Xenococcaceae; genus Waterburya. The sequence continues at coordinate 22,758 of JBJOPG010000037.1, read as the reverse complement.
TACTGTAGTCATGGCGAAGGATGCACCCCCAGGAAAACCAGACCCCGCACCTTATGAGTTAGCGTTGAGTCGTTTAATGGTCAAGGGCAAAAGAGCGATCGCTTTTGAAGATTCCGCCGCCGGTATTCGTTCCGCTATTGCAGCGGGTATTTATACCATTGGTATTACCTCTAGTCATCCCGCAGAAGATTTGTTGAATGCTGGAGCAAATATGACGATTGAAGACTTTAACGACGAGCAACTATGGAAATTGTTGAATAGTAAGACTAAGGCAGTGGGTTAGTTCGGAGTTCGCCCTAAAGGATTAGCTCCTAAAGTCGCGTCGAGTTCGGAGTTTTGAGAGTTCTTAATGGTGGATGAAATTTGCAGGGTTTTGGTCGTAACGGTGTCTAACGGGAAGGGGTTCGGGTTGAGCATCTCCCACTAGAGCAGCAGTTTGTTCTAAAGCTGTTCGGAGTCGTTTTGCCGCATAAATTGACATATCCCTCGGCACACTAATTCTATCTCGTAGATATCGTAGCGCTACATCTGAACCTGATGGTGGAACAGGAGCGTCTCCCGTCATCATGTTAGTCAAAGCACAGCGCAAAGCTTCATCAAACAACTGTTCATCGGCGGGGTTGACTTTCAAGATATTAGCTCGATGTTTAATTACTCGATGTAAAGCTTCTTCTCGGGAGTTGTTGGGTTCGGGATAAGTGATATCAGGTAATGTAAACCAATCACCACGATCAACTTTTTTTTGATTAACTAAGGTTTGAGGCTCTTTGTTACTGTAACAGCCTCCCATTTGTGGCGGTAAGTCATGAACATGGGTGTGAAAATCACTTTGGGTACCACGGTAAGTTGGTCGAGTCTCCATAGCATCAAACCATGCCCCTAAACCTGGATTTACTGACCGCAAGGAATAACCTTTGTAGTAGTAAAGGCTGGCGTTCATCCTTTCTACATAGGGCGTAAAAATAATGTCGGCAGTGCTAAATTCTGCTAAGAAATATGCTCCAGGAGTCGCAGCTAAAGCTTCTTCTACCATTGCCACGACTTCCAGAAATTGCTGGCGGTTTTTTGCCTCTTGTCCAGGAAAAATTGAGCGTTCGCATAACCAGCCGCACCAAGCTCTAAAGAGTAATCTTTCTAGTCTTCTACAAGTTAGGACTGACTGGTCTTCCATCCCCAGATAGAGCACGTCAAAAACTCTTTCTAGAGCCAAAAGAATATCATCGCTTTCGGTAATAATTTGTCCATCCAATTCTACGGCAGGCAACATTCCTGAAGGGACTTTTTGCTTATACCAGTCTTCCTTCTTGCCATAGCAAAACATCGTCACTTTTTGGATGCGGTAGGGAATCTGCTTTTCTTCTAGCCACAGCCAAATCTTTTGACAGTAGGGACACCAAGCATGATTATCCCGAAATAGAGTGACCCGCACATCCGCTTCAGTTTGACCAAATAAACGGAGGGTTGCTTGAGAGTTAGTTTCACCATTAACAGGGTCGATCGCAAAGTTGGTAAGTTCGGCTAATTGCTGCCAGGAAAGGGATTCAATTGCCATGAATATCTTTTGTCATGATCTCAATTTAAACATTTTACATCGGAAGGCTAACTAGATTATAATACCTGAGCTTGTTTTAAAGGTCGGATTAATTCAGATTGCTAAAACAAATACTGTCCTTAGGTATATACGGTTGCCTGAGGACATTCTAAATTAGGAATACAAAATTAACTATTGGTGTTTGAGACAAGGGAAAAGGGAAAAGGGAAAAGGGAAAAGTTTGATTACTCCGAACTCCGAACTCTCAAGATCTCTTTCGTCGCCAAAATCTAACAAACTTCGGTAGTTTAACCAACGCCAAAATTAATAAACCAATCACGATCGCCACCCCTAAAGGCAGTACGGTTAAAGCCAAAATCGACAAGACCCCTGAGCTGAGGGCTTCAGCCGTCGCCACCAAGAAATTTCCTGTCCCTCCTGTCATGCCTGTGGAAGCTGCTCTGGTCATTGCCGCAAAGGTTTCAATTAGCCCTGCTGTGCCTCCTCCAGCGATCGCCGCCAAACTCCATTGCAATAAAGGGTTTACATCTCCTAAATTAGCAGCGGTTAATAAGGTGCCAATGGCTACAGCGGTGGGAATTTCGATGGTGTCGAGAAAGTTGTCTACCACGGGAAGGTAATAAGCCAAAATTTCGATTACCGTTGCCACCCCCAAAGCGATCGCAGTGGGATATGTTCCTACCCAATCAAAACCAGCCGATAGCTCAAGATCGCCGTACAGCGCTGCCAAACTTAAAGCCAAAGGCGGCAAAAACAAGCGCAAGCCTGAAGCTGCACTCAGGGTAACTCCTAGGCACAATGCCAGAATAATTTCCATATTCGCTTTGAAAATTAGCTTGAAAATTAACGGGTTGGACTAACCACCATATTCCCAACCAGTGCTAGATAACAATAATTGCTCCCCTTCGCGATGAATTCCTGAAGCAATTACCTCGCCGACATATACTGTATGATCGCCTTCTTCCACTGTCCCTACTACCCTACATTCAATATATCCCAAGGAATCTTTAATAATGGGACAGCCTGTTTCTGTTCCCTCGTAAAATTCTACATGTTCAAATTTATTGCCCACACGGGTTTTGGGTTGAAAGAAAGACGCCGCCAGGTCTTTTTGCTCTGAATCAAGGAAACTAATGGCAAAGACTTGAGTATTTTTAATCATTTCGTGAGAAACAGTGCCTTTTTTAACGCAGTTGACTACCAATGGTGGTTCAAAAGATGATTGCATCAACCAGCTAACGGTAAAACCATTCATTTCCTCTCCTTCCTTAACACCACAGATGTAGAGTCCGTGAGGAATTTTACGCAGCATTGTTTTTTTTGCTTTCTGGTCTAACATCGGTCTTGCTCCTGAATTGAGAATTATCTAATTATTAGGCATAATATCTATCATTTAAGCAACCAACCCTTAGCCTCTGCATCTCTTTTTCATTAATTGTCATCTACTCCCTAATCCCCTAATCCCCTAAAACACTATTTTTTAATTAATTCAACCTACTTACATATGTCCAATTCAGCTAAACGACTTATTGGTTTGACAGGGGGAATTGGTACAGGAAAAACCACCGTCTCTAATTACCTCGCAGATCGATACGCTTTACCAGTTTTAGATGCAGATATTTATGCCAGAGAAGCGGTCACCCAAGGTTCACCTATTTTACAAACTATTTTTCAGCGATATGGTGAGCCTGTTCAATTGCCAGATGGGGAGCTTAATCGTGGTGCTTTAGGAGATATCATTTTTAACAATCCGCAAGAAAAGCAATGGTTAGAGTCGCAGATTCACCCTTTCGTCCGCGATCGCTTTACCCAAGAACTACGAAAAATCCCTAGCAAGACGATCATCTTATCTATTCCTCTGTTGTTTGAGGCGAATTTAATGGCTCTGGTGACAGAAATTTGGGTGGTAAGTTGCGATCGCCCACAACAATTAAGTCGATTACAGCAGCGTAATGGTTTCACCTCTGAACAAGCTACCGCCAGAATCAACAGTCAAATGCCCTTGGCTGACAAAGTAGCCCAAGCCGATTTGGTTTTGCAGAATGATGCTGGATTGGCAGAACTTTATGCTCAAGTCGATACCGCTATGCAATCTGATCATTACACCGAAGGTTAATTAGTTATTAAGTAAAAATCAAGATATATAAAAAACAGTGTTTTTAAATCAAATGGTAACAATAGCTACAGAAATTGAATATACTATATACAGGTAGTCGTACAAAATATACGACAAACAATATTTCAGTAATGTTAAATTTATCTTCCAATTCAAACTATCAAGCTGACCAATGGGATGGCGAACTGAGCGATCGCCATGTTTCCGCTTTGTCAGAAAAACCAAGATTACCTCGTCATATATCTTCTTTAGAAAGTCCCAGTCGTAGCAAAGCAGTTAAGGCTCGTCTGCACCAAGCTCCAAAGAAATGTCCCCTTAATCAAAATGCTTCCCCAGTGGTAGCTAGCAATCAAGCGATAGATATGCTGCGAGATCAATTACAAGATACTGCTTTCGCCGCTAAATATTTAGCAAATGTGCGTCGTAATCTTCAATATCGTTTGGAAGTAGCTCAAGTAAAGGAAAATTGCCAGCTTGTAACTATGCTGCAAGAAGAAGTCAGGCAGTTAGAGGCAAGTATTTAGAAAAGTAGATTCTAGCTTCTAGCTTCTAGCTATTTAATCAACTTACTAGGAACTAGACTTAAGATACTGACGTAAACGGAATAAACCTAAGGTTTGTCCAAGATTAAGAGGTAGAATCGATATTCCTTCCAAGCGAGACTGCAACCAACCGTCCCCCCAATGCCATTCATGAAAACCGTCGATACCCTTACTCAATAGTAGACGTAAGCTTTGATCGCCAACCAGATCTACGGTGTGATCAATTTCCACCAACCCCCAAGAACTAACAAAAGTGTCTCCAGGGCTTAATTTACCAGACAAGGAGGCAAAATTTTGGGGCCACATCCACTGTTTGAGGCGATCGCTTTCGAGTAAACTGTCTTTGATGATTTGCTCCGAAGCATTAACCTCAATACGCAAATTACTTTGCTGAAAATTTCCCAACATACTTTTGCTCAACCTGAATTTTAGGGGTGTTTACCCTAGAATCAGTTTAGTTGAATTTCTAGATTAGTTTCAACAAAGCATCTTAATAGATAATTAAACAAACAGATAATTAAGCGTTAACAGTTTGGACTACTCGATAGAGATGATATTCGTTCTCGGCAATACCGTCCCAGTAAGGTTTATCTGAACTAAAGCCTGGTTGTTGAACTAATTTGGCGATCGCTTCTTCACTATCCCACTGTCCATAGTTAATGACGCGAGTTCCATCTAAACTACGATGAAAAGTAGCAGAGATTAGTCCTGGTTGCTCCATTGCAGGCTTAATATGTTCTTTTGCCAACTCAATCATTTGAGGCTGATTTTCCGCAGGCATACTAAATTCGGCAAAGTGAGTGATATATTCACCTTCTTTAATCTGGGGAATCCCCACTTTTGATTCAGAGGTGACAATTTCATAAACATGGAGGTCAGGAGGATCGAATTCAAACAATTTCGCTGCTTTTGCTTGTACCTGCTGGTTATTTCTAAATGCTGTAAAAGAATCCATGTCTGACCATTGAGCATAGTTAGCTACTTTCAAGCCATCAGTACTCTGGTGAAGATTGGCTGACACAAAACCCGGTTGGGTTTTTACGGTTTCGAGATACTCTTTTATTGCTTGAATTAAATCTTGCTGCTGTTCTGGTTTGACTCTGAAAATAACGATTACGGTAGTTAAACTGTTATCTAAAGAAAGAATAGTCATGATTTTGTCTAAGGTGTCACTATGAGCATTTCGATCCCAGAGAAGTTTGAGAGTTATTTTTAGATTTTAAGTTAAGTTTGGGACATTAAACTAATCAGTCATTCAGGTTTTACCGTACTAACCAAGCTACTTTAATAGCTATTACGCCTAATCTGAATGAGAGCTGTCCCTAGCTGTCCCTAAAATCACCTGAATTATTGGTTATACCAATCCTTTCTCCATTGCTTCATTTGAGCGATTTCTTGCTGTTGAGAGGTCAAAATATTTTGAGCTAGCTTCTTAACCTCAGGATGTGAAGATTTACCCAAAGCATCTTGTGCCATCACTAATGCTCCCTCGTGATGGGGAAGCATCGCATTAATAAAGCGTAAATCGAACTCAGCATCAGCACCCCCTAAATCCATGCTCATCATCATCCCTTGTTTTTGTTCGTCACTCATTGGCATCATATGACCCATCTGGGAGTGATAAGCCATGGGCGCACTATCCGCTTGAGGATACCAGGCTGTTCGCCATTCTTGCATTTGACTAATCTCGCTATTTTGAGCGGCAATAATATCCTCAGCTAACTTTTTGAGTTCAGGATGTTGGGCTTTGGTCAAAGCCTCTTCTGCCATGTCAACAGCACCTTGATGGTGCGCGGCCATACCATCAATGAATCGTAAATCGTAGTCCGCATCAGCAGGCCCCAAATCCATGGACATCTCGTGGGACATCTCCCCGCCATTCATCATGTTGCCTTCCTGCTTCATCCCTTGCTTGTTACTAACTTCAGTGGTGTTAGTATCTGAGGTCTGGGTTTGGCTCGAAATATTTGGAGAACAGGCGATCGTTAGGGTCGTTGCGCCCATAAATGTTAAGGCAAGCAGTTTGGTTTTGGTCAATATTGTTGGCATAATTTACCTGAAAATAGGGTTGAATTCTAATTACCTAGGTAGACAATCAGATAAACTAGCATGACATATGAAAATGAAATCAAGATAAAACGCTGTTTGATTCAACTGTTAATCCAGCAAAATCGAACAATTCTGGATCTGCTAGGTGAGATGGGGCAACATTTTGTAGGCTGTTAAATAAACTATTAATTCTGCCTGGAGATTCTTTTTCCCAGGTTTGGAGCATTTGCTTGACCTGGACTCGCTGGAGATTTTCCTGGCTGCCACATAAATTACAGGGAATGATCGGGAATTTCCTGGCGCTGGCATATTTTTGAATTTCGGCCTCACCGCAGTAAGCTAGAGGGCGAATGACGATGTTACTGCCATCATCGCTCAACAGTTTAGGCGGCATGGCTTTAAGTTTTCCGCTATAGAACATATTGAGAAACAAAGTCTCAACAATATCATCACGATGATGTCCCAAGGCAATTTTATTAATACCTTCTTCGGCGGCAACTCGATAGAGAATCCCTCGACGCATACGGGAACATAAACCACACATGGTTTTGCCTGCGGGAATAATACTAGTGACGGTACTATAAGTATCTTGTTCAACGATGCGATAGGGAACCTTTAAAGCTGTCAAATACTCTGGTAAGACATGGTTCGGAAATCCTGGTTGCTTCTGATCTAAATTCACTGCCAATAAATCAAAACTGACAGGAGCTTTACGTTGCAAGCTCAAAAGCAGATCTAACATCGTGTAAGAATCCTTGCCCCCAGATAAACAGACCATTACCCGATCGCCTTCTTCGATCATGCGATAATCGGCGATCGCCTTCCCCATCTGTCCCCGTAACCGCGCCTGGAGTCTTTTAAAATTATTAGAAGTACGAACCTTAGTGGCTTCCATATCTTATTCTTGATGAAGTCTGGGGTGAATTAATTTTAATAAGCTCACAGATCAAGCAAACAGTCCAACTTTCGCTTATAGCTTACAGCCTAAAGCTTAGAGCTATTATAATTTGAATGCTCATTAATGCTTAATTTTAAATATTCTAGTTTAATCGATGCCCCTGTAGAGACTGTCTGGCAGTTTCATGAACGTCCTGATATTCTGGAGCTGCTGACTCCTCCTTGGCAACCAGTAAAAATTATCCGTCGGGAAGGAGGCTTGGGAGTAGGGGCAATTAGTGAGTTTAGACTGACTCTGGCTGGTATTCCCATACGTTGGCTAGCTACTCATACCGAATGCGTTCCTAATTGTCTTTTTGTAGATGAACAAACGGATGGCCCCATGGAATCTTGGATACATCGTCACGAATTTGTCCCCGAAGGCAACCAGACTAGATTAACCGATGCGATCGCCTATGAAATTCCTGGTGGTTTTTTCGTTGAATTGCTTTTAGGTTGGTGGGTGGATTCCCGACTCAAGGAGATGTTTCGCTATCGTCACGAAGTGACTCAAACCCATTGTGGTAATATCTAATTAGATTTTGCTCCTCTACAGTACCCTTAAAATACTGGGAATACTATCGATGGATTCCAGACTTTTGATTTCTTCTAGTGCTTGGCGGAAGTTACCTTCTTGAACATCATGGGTAACCACGACAATTTCTGCTAAGCGATCGCGAAAGCCAATCTGTACAACAGACTCCAAACTAACATTATGGTTGCCAAAGCTGGTGCCTAAATGACCGATTACTCCCGAAACGTCTTGACAGAGAAAACGGGCATAGAAGCGGCTGTTAATTTCTGCAATGGGAGTAAGCTGTTTAAAGTGTTCATGAGAGCATCTCAACATGGGATCGAGCTGACGGTTTCCTTTACTAGTTTGCAAAAAGCCCACGATATTAACGATATCGGAAACTACGGCACTAGCAGTTGCGCCTTTCCCTGCACCTGGGCCAAACAGCATTACCTGACCCAAGGGATCTCCCTCCACCAAAATGGCGTTATAAACTCCGTTAACGTTAGCTAGAGGATGAGTTTTTGCTACGAGAGTGGGGTGAACTCGCACCTGAAGGGTGTCATTATCAGCATTGGCTTTAGCGATCGCTAGTAGTTTGATCACAAAACCCAAATCATCAGCGTAGCTAATATCAGTGGCAGTGACCTGACGGATACCTTCACAGGAAATCTCTTCCCGTTTAATTCTGCCGTTAAAAGCGATCGCCGCTAAAATCGCAATCTTATCGGCGGCATCATAACCATCCACATCAGCGGTAGGATCGGCTTCGGCATAACCCAATTGTTGTGCTTCGGCTAGTACTTCATCAAAGTCGGCTCCTGCTTCCGTCATCTGGGTCAGGATATAGTTAGTGGTGCCGTTAACAATGCCAATCACCGTTTGCAGACGATTCACCCCCAAAGACTGTTTGAGGGGTTTAATGACAGGAATGCCTCCCCCGACTGCCCCTTCCAAAAGAACATAGACCCCTGCCTGATTAGCTGCGGTAAAAATCTCGGCTCCATGACGAGCAATCACCGCTTTATTGGCGGTAACAATATGTTTCCCGTTTTTGATGGCTTGAAGAATTAGCGATCGCGATGGTTCTAGCCCCCCCAATAATTCTACGACAATGGCAATTTCAGGATCGTTAACAATTGCCTCTAAATCTGTAGTTAATACGCCAGGAGCTAATTGAGGCGTTCTGGGCTGATCGAGCGATCGCACTCCCACTTTAACTATTTCGATATCCTGCAACAGACTATTACGTCCTTGGGGATCTAAAATAATCTCTGCCGTACCTGTACCCACTGTGCCGTAACCTAATAAACCAATTTTAAAAGCCACAACTTATACCCTGACTGTACCTGCATGAAGTGAATGCCAGTCCATCATATCAGGAAGGGGCTTGATGTAACCGTTCTTGATCTTGAATCTTGATTATTTAGCCAGTGTTTTAGTTTGATATTTTAATCTGATAATTATGACTAGAGTTCGCCTGATAAGAGCCGACCCAAACTTTATATAAACCAGCTTGCCACTGTCCTTCAATCATCGGGTTAGCAGAGCCAGAATCATCATTACACCACACACCACTAGAACCTTCTATTAGGATAGTAGTATCAGCGGCACTTTCTATTTCTAGTCGGAGAAACTCAAACCATGATTCCAGCTTAATGAGATGATTGGGTCGAGAATTGCCATAGCCATCACAATACCCTGTAGCAGTATTTGCTGTACGAGCTATCTTTTGGATTTTAATATTTCCCCCGCTCTTGCCCGTTATTGTTAGCGGCTTGACCAGCGTATTGCGGTTGATGGTAACTACCGTCTGAGATAACACAGGATAGCTACAAAAACTCAGAGCTATTGCCCAGCCAAAACTATGGATCAAAGTCATAGCTTGGGTCAAGATAAAATGTTTATAAGTATTCAAATACCAAGGCTTGAGAATAGCTGAGATCACTTAGATTATGAGTTGATTATCAATTTTTTTAGTTATTCTGTTCTAATATAAGCGAGGTTTATTGAAGGGAAAAGGGGAAAGGGAAAGGGGAAAAGAATTAATCTGCTATTTATGCCAGAAGTCGAAAGTTGAGACTTGAATTTTCGGCAAAAAGTCCGCAACAAAAAAACGATCGCCAAAGATAGCGATCGCCTTAGATTAATAAATATTTCCCAATTACTGCACTTTTAAAAATGAATAAACCACAACAATGAAATTCAAAAAAGCTAAAAGCTAAAAGCTAAAAGCTAGAAGCTAATCAACTGAAAACGACTGTAAACTAACCAGCAATTCTAGCTAGCGTTTGCTGTAAACGAGTCTTGTCAGCACCTAATTGATTAAGGAGCAACCAGGTTTGGGTCAGATCAGGGCCATGTAATTCTCCTGTTAAACTCGCCCTTAGCGATCGCATTACTAGACCTTTTTTCACTTTCTGGTTTTTGGTAACCTGTTTAATCAATGCCTGGGCATCTTCTTCTGTAACTGTCTGAGTACTATCAACCCCTGCCACTATTTCACTGACTACTGCCGCTACCCCTTCCTGTTGGAGTAAATCCATCGCCTCATCGGTATATGCCACCCCATCAGCGAAAAAGACGCTGGTTTCTTTAATTACGTCTGTCAAACGGTTAAGGGTCGGCGCCGTTAAAGCAGTCAAGTTTTCTAGCCAAGTACGATCTTTGCTGTCGATGTCATAGCCAGCTTCTCGCCAATAGGGAACTAACAAATCGGTCAATTTACCTACGGGCATAGCATGAAGATACTGACTATTAAGCCAATCCAGCTTATCCCAATCAAATTTAGCCCCAGCTTTGTTGACCCGCTCAAGATCAAATTCTGCTGCCGCTTCCTCTAAAGTAAAGATCTCCTTAGTTGAGTCGGGAAAAGTCCAGCCTAATAAAGTCATATAGTTAACCAAGGCTTCCGGCAGAAAACCCATCTGCCGAAAATCATCAATCGATGTTACCCCATCACGTTTTGATAACTTCCGCCCCTCTTGATTCAGAATTAAAGGACTGTGAGCAAAGGCGGGAATGTCAGCGCCCAAAGCTTCATAGAGCAAGATTTGTTTAGCGGTATTGGCGATATGATCTTCTCCGCGAATTACGTGGGTAATCTGCATATCGATATCATCAACTACCACCGCCAGATTATACAAAGCCTGTCCATAAGGCTCATCATGCTCCGCTGCGCGGGCAATCACCATGTCTCCGCCTAAATCACTACCCTGCCAAGTGACAGTATCTCTAATTAGATCTTTCCAGGCGATCGTGCGATCGCCATCGATCTTAAAGCGGATGACTGGTTTGCGTCCTGCTGCCTCAAATGCCTGTATTTCTTCAGTACTGAGATGGCGGTGACGATTATCATAGCCAGGGGCTTTGCCTTCTGCCTTCTGATGCTCCCGCATTGACTCTAATTCTTCAGGAGTGCAGTAGCAAGGATAGGCTAAACCTCTATCTATAAGAGTTTGCACTGCTTGCTGGTATTTATCCAAGCGTTGAGTTTGAAAGAAAGGCCCTTCATCCCAGGTTAATCCGAGCCACTCTAATCCTGACTTAATATTTTCTGTATACTCGGGAAGCGATCGCGCTGCATCAGTATCTTCAATCCTCAGCACAAAAGTTCCTTGATGATGGTGGGCATATAGCCAGTTAAATACGGCTGTTCTTGCCGTGCCAATATGTAAATTACCGGTTGGGGAAGGAGCAATCCTGACTCTAACGCTCACAAAATACCTCGTGTCTGCAACTAAATTTTCGTCTGTATGCCGTATTTTATTGTAGCGATATTAGGCATCTTCAAACCTAGACAATCTAGAGGTAATCTAGATGAGATCTGCCAGAAGATCGTCATAATAGCCAATAATTATGGCAAATTTTAGATTCAGATAGATATCTCAGCACCTATCTAAGTGAATACTCAAGATGCGCTTAATCTATTTTAATAATTGTGTTATATTACTTGTTAAAATACTGAGCAGTAAACTATTCCAGACCATATTATCCTGGAAGTCAAGACCTAGCCACCATGCCAGCACTTGCTTGTAGCTTTTTGGGCTAACAAGTTGCCAAGTTGGGTTTCGGTAAATATTGAGCCCATAGAGCATTTTTCCACAGTAATTTTTTAACCAACTACAGAAGTTTTATGAATATGCAAGTTATCACCAAAGAAAAAACCGATAAACAAGACTATAAGGTGGCTGATATTTCCCTAGCAAATTGGGGACGCAAGGAAATCTCCATTGCTGAAGGTGAAATGCCTGCATTAATGGCAATCAGAGCTAAATATAACGCCACTAAGCCCTTACAAGGGGCAAAGATTATTGGCTGTATTCACATGACTATCCAAACCGCGGTTTTAATTGAAACCTTGATTGAATTGGGTGCTCAAGTGCGCTGGTCTTCTTGTAATATCTTCTCTACTCAAGATCATGCGGCAGCGGCGATCGCGGCGGCAGGCATTCCAGTTTATGCTTGGAAAGGGGAAACTGAAGAAGAATATATTTGGTGTATTGAGCAAACTTGCTATGACGCGGATGGTAATCTTTGGGATGCCAACATGATTTTGGATGACGGTGGTGACTTAACTGGTCATATCCACGAAAAGTATCCTCAGATGTTAGAAAAAATTCACGGTGTTACGGAAGAAACCACTACTGGAGTTCACCGTCTCTGGGAAATGCTCGAAAATGGCGAGTTGAAGATTCCTGCGGTTAACGTTAACGATGCTGTCACTAAAACCAAAAACGATAACAAGTATGGTTGTCGCCATAGTTTAAATGATGCGATCAAACGTGGTCTAGATCATCTGATGGCTGGTAAAAAAGCTTTAGTCATCGGTTACGGTGATGTGGGCAAGGGTTCCGTTGCTTCCCTACAGCAAGAAGGCATGATTGTCAAAGTTGCGGAAGTTGATCCCATCTGTGCGATGCAAGCTTGTATGGACGGTTTTGAAGTGGTATCACCCTTCATTAATGGCGTTAATGACGGTACTGTGAACAGCATCAATAAAGATCTTCTAGGCTCTTTAGATATGATTGTGACCGCTACTGGTAACTTCAACGTCTGTGATGCCCATATGCTCTCTAGCTTGAAAAAGGGTGCAGTAGTTTGTAATATCGGTCACTTCGATAACGAAATTGATACTGCCTTCATGCGCAAGGAATGGCGTTGGGAAGAGGTTAAGCCTCAAGTACACCAGGTATACCGTAGCGAAGATCCTCAAGATTTCTTGCTCCTTTTATCTGAAGGACGTTTAGTCAACTTAGGTAACGCCACTGGGCATCCTTCCAGAATCATGGATGGTTCTTTTGCCAACCAAGTATTGGCGCAAATGTTCCTCTACGAACGCAAGTTTGCTGACAAGCCTGCGGTAGAAAAACCTGCTGCCATTACTGTCGAAGTATTACCTAAGCACCTAGATGAAGAAGTAGCGCGCTATATGGTTGCTGGTTTTGACGGTGTGATTACTCAGTTGACTGAAAAACAAGCTAAGTACATCAATGTCCCTGTAAATGGTCCTTTCAAAACCGATGCTTATAAGTACTAAATGATATCTGTAAGCATTCTGTTAGTTTTGCTAGTTAAATTATTTAAATTCAACTAGTTAAGCTCTTACGAAATACGTTACTAAATTTAAGGTGAGCCATGCTCACCTTTGTTTTTGGTTGTTTTTGACGAAAATACTCTAGGATTAGTTTGAATTATTAATTTAATTTGTTAATTTTGGTTTGTTAATTAATGGTAATTTCTTATGCTCAGAAAAGCTTATAAATGGGTTACGGGTTGGAGTGAAACACCTTATGGCAGTTGGGCTTTATTTATCTTGGCTTTTGCTGAATCTTCTTGTTTTCCGATTCCTCCAGATGTCTTGCTCATTGCTTTGGCTGTGGGGCTACCCACAGCAGCTTTTCAGTTCTCTTTAATTTGTAGCGTAGGTTCAGTTTTAGGCGGACTAGCTGGCTATGGCATCGGTTTTTTTGCTTTTGACACCATTGGTCAACCGATCTTAAATCTTTACGATCCCGATCAGGCGGTTTTTGAGAAAGTCAAAGGGCTATACGATATCTGGGGCTTTTGGGGTGTATTAATAGCTGCAATTACGCCGATTCCTTATAAAGTATTTACCATCGCTTCTGGAGTATTCAAATTCGATATTTGGCAGTTCTTTTTAGCCTCGGTTTTAGGGCGTAGCTTCCGTTTTTTTCTCGTGGGAGGTTTAATTTTTTGGGGTGGAGAATCTCTCAAAGATTGGATTGAAAAATATTTTGATTGGGTATCTTGGGGATTTTTGGCAGTGTTAGTGCTGGGATTTGCCGCTCTCAAATTTTTATGAGTACCTAAACCAAATTAATTACACACTTGACTTGCTCTTGTGCCCTTTCTCAGCCTAAGAAGATTAATTTGTTTCTTGACTAGTTATGAATTAAATAGGCACCCTTTTCTAAAGGCAGATACTCAGAATGAGACATGTTTAACTCTTCCATCCATTGTTCAACAATTTTTGCTTCGTCAGATCTAGCTCCATCATCCAACAAAACCATTGCATCCTGACTCAGTTTATTGTGCAGCATTGGTAGTGCTGGGTATCGAGCCAGTTTCTGCGTAGTTCCTGGCGGTCCATCCACAATCAAGAGATCGATCGCCTCAGGAATTTCTACCTTAGTTAAATCGTACCAAAGCCATTTCGTGCCGTTAATTTCCACTTCCACTAGGGGAGCGTGAATAACCGTGGCAACATCATCTAAACCATGGAGGGACAAATTATTTTGAGTTAGCTGGGCAAATTTTTCTTCATGCTCCAAAGAAATCAATTTACCTGTACCAAGCCGCTGCAAACAATAAGCAATGATTAGGGTGGAAACACCACTAGAAGCTTCCACCACCAACTGCGGTTTTTGACGATGGATTAAGGAAATAATCTCTTTTAACAGATCTGGTGAGGCAGCCCACCCCCTGGTGCTGGGTAGGGGAAACTGGGGGTTTAAGGTGGCGAAGATCGAAAAGAGGGACTCAATTTGTGCCACGCTAACTTCATTCACTCTTTTTAGTTCAGCATTAAACAGTTGAGTAGATGTCTGAAAAGATTTTTTAACCTCAGCTTGAAAATCATGCTGTTGAGTAATGAGTTTTTTTTGTACCTTAATTAAATTCAACATCAAGATTAAATTAAAACTTAAGGCAATTAAGATCAAAGTCGCAGCAATAATCGTACCTTCAAACATAAATCTATTTCTTATTAGCTAACTTTGATTGGGAAACGTCTTGAAACCAAAACTCAATGCGATCGGCAAAGGCACTTAGGGAAAATTGCCGTTCCACCGACATACGGCAGCTATAGCGATCAATTTGCTCAATTTTTTGCAACCCTTCAGCCAGGGCGGTGATCGATTTATGCTCAACTAACCACCCTGTGACTCCATCATCAATGATTTCCCCTGGGCCTCCCTGATCATAGGCGACAACGGGTACTCCACAAGCTAAAGCTTCAATTACTACATTGCCAAAGGCTTCAATCCAGTGAGAAGTCATTAATAACCCGGCACAGTTCCCCAGCCTTGCTTGAAAATCCGCAGTTGCCAAAAATCCATGGTAGTTATAAGCCGATGAAGGATATTTGTTTTTAATAGCTTGCCAATATTCATCGTTCTGAATCACGCCAAAGATCTCCAGTTTTCGCCCAGCTAACATAGCCGCTTCAATGGCATCAGTTAGACCTTTCTCTGGGGAAATGCGACCAGCCCAGGCTAAATTTTGGGTCTTAGGTTTCTCGACAAAAGTGTACTGTTGCAGATTGATCCCTTTTCCCATAACGAGCAACTCTTCCTTGGCTTGAAAAGTATTGGCTGAGACGCGGGTATTAACTGCTAAGGTTTGGGGAAACATTGCCGTTGTCTGACTAACCATGCGATTCATCACGGGAGAAATACAACTCATACTGATCCAATGAGCAATAGGGCGATGGAAGAAAGGGGTTAGATAAAGAGGCAGCCAGTCATAGGCAAAATTGACCAGCAAATCGTAATCATGTTGCACGCCATAGGCGTAGTCCCACATATTTTCTAGCACCGAATTATCAGGAATCACCACAGTATCTTGCTCAGTATCATCTTGTGCTAGGGCAGAAAAATTTCCTGCGATTAAGTGAAGATCACGGCAGATAATCTCAGAACCCACGGGAGCCACCACGTCAATTCCATGACCCCTAGCGGATAAATTATTGACAATATTTTTGATCGTTAGCTCAACACCCCCCGCCTTACCAGAACCGATTGAACCCACGGGAGTTGAGACGACGAGTATATTAAGTAGATCTTTCATGATGATTGTGAAAAAAAGTTGATCGAAACTAAGCAAGAATTAAAGATCTTGCTATTGCCACATCTTCTTTGTTGAGTTCCACAGATAATTCTACATTGGACTTTCCGCAAAAATATGGGCGATCGCCTTTTTTGCAGAAAGCTAAATGAAGATAAATTAATTTAGACCTGTCTAGTCTACTTTATTGCTAGGCAAAAGCTTGAAAGGGATTAGAAAGATAATCAGCGGTATTTTTCACTAAGGCGATCGCATTTTCATACAACATTCTTTTGGGCCCTAAAATGCCCACACTACCCACAGGAACATCATCTTGATAGTAGTTAGCCGAAACTAAGGTACAGGTTTGCATCGGTTCTAAGGTATTTTCCATGCCGATTTTAATACTGACCCGCTGGAGAGATTCTAATTCGGGGAAGGTGAAAATGATTGGGGATAACTGCTCCTGCTGTTCTTCCAGTAAAGACAAGAGGGTCTGTACTTGCTGTAATTGCGAAAATTCCGGCTGGCGTAACAGTTCTGATACCCCATGAATGACCATCGGACTAGAACTGTTGCTCTGTAAAGCAAGTTTTAACTGATCTAAGAGTAGTTCGAGAAATTCGCTATATTGAGTAAACTCATGGTCAAGTTTAGTCCATTTCAGGGTAGCAATATCTGATAGGTTACATCCTCTTAACTCACGATCTAGAAAATTTGATAAAAGCTGTAGTTTGTCACTGGCAGTAGATTCGTCTACTTCTACTTTTGACAAGGGTGATTCCATCAAGATCGACTGGGTTTGATAGAAATCCGTCACCACAATTAACATCACCTGATGAGCCGTAACCCTCACCAGTTGTATATGACACAGGGTACTATTAAGTTTTTGCGGAAAAGTAACCAGAGAAATATAGCCACTCAAGGTCGCCAGAATTTTAGCGGCACGCTGGAGTAAAGCTTCAAAATTAGCTCTGGCAATCTGTAATTCTTGCTGGACTATTTTCTGAATCGCCTGGTCAATATTATCGTTAGGAACGATCAGATGATCTACATAAGTGCGGTAACCAGAATCAGAGGGCACTCTGCCAGCGGAGGTATGGGGTTGATAAAGCAATCCAGCAGACTCTAAACGTCCCATCACGTTGCGAATGGTAGCGGAACTAACATTGAAATCGTACTGTTGCGCCAAAGTTTTAGAAGCTACGGGTTCAGCAGTGGCAATATAGTGTTTGATGGTGGCTTTTAATATATCCTGGTGCCTAGGGTTTAATTTTGATTGATTAACCATTAAAAATACGAGAGTTAATAGAAGTTAATAATTTTTAAAAATAGCTCTTAAAATAGCTTTAAATTTTTGGCTAAAGTATAGCCTGTTTTAAACTCGAATCAAAGTGTATAGATAACCAAATTAATAGCGTCTGATGCTGGGATCTACCATTCGGGAATAGGCATCAATTCCTCCCGCCACATTTTTAATTGACCTAAACCCTCTCATAGAGAGCCATTGACAGAGTTGAGCCGAGCGCATTCCATGATGACAAACCACAATTGTTTCTGCTTCTGGTTGGAAGTCAGTCAAAATTTGTTCTGACCACTGTTCAAACTCGCTTAGGGGATAGAGAGCAAAACCAGAAATATAGGCAATATCTGCTTCACTTCTCTCTCTGACATCAATTAACTGTAATGATGTCTCAGATGCCAATAAAGTTGCTAACTGATTAACATCTATCTCGGGGATTGAAGAATAGTACACGATCGCTTAAATACCATTATTAAAAAATTCTATGAATAATTCATCTTCCCTTAGTTCGATCCTAATCTATTGTTAATTTTTTTACAGTTCGTTACAGAATCCCTGGTTTAAAAGTACCTAAAATCAACATTGTCTTTAAACAGAAGGAATATCAATATTTAGTTTCAGATTTAGTTTCAGGGCGGGGTTATTTTCCCAGCGATCGCCAACATGAGTATAGATACTGGTGGTACGGGGGTCGCTATGTCCTAATAAGTCTTGTACCTGACGCAAATCTGCCCCTGAGCGTAAGGCTAGAGTACCCGCTGTATGGCGTAAACTATGGGCGGAGATAGTGCGCCCAGGAGTATGTTTTAAGTCCGCTAGCTTGAGATAAGTATCAACAATGGTTCTAATGCCTCGACGGGAAATTCTTTTACCCCGGGAATTGTTCCCCGTGGAGATAAATAGAGGTCGGGTGGGTTTTAATACTTCGCCGTTAGTTTCTCGCTGGTGTAGATATTCCACTAAAAGGCGAGCTAGGTCAGGGGTGAGGGGAACCACCCGAATACTTCTTTTCCCTTCCACTCTGACCCCTAGGTTTTTTCCCTGTCGGACAATGCTAGCAATATCGGCACGGTGTAATTCTACGGTACGAGTTCCTTCTAAGGCCATAATTCCCAACATCAGGCGATCTCTAGCGGATTTGAGGGAGCCGTCTTGCGGTATTACGCCAAATAATATTTCTACCTCTGCCGCTTCCAGGTAAGTGATTTTTTCCGCAGGATCAAACTTTTCCCGGGGGGGCTTAACTCCTGCGGCGGGATTGACGGAAATCATACCCTTTTCCACCGCTGCTTGGTAAAAACGACGCACTACCGCCAACTTAAGGGCAATGGTAGCGGGCTTATATTGCTGCTGTTTAACCATCCAATGACGATACTTTTTAATATCCTCTTTAATCAGGGTGACAGGATTTAACTGGCGGCGATCGCACCACTGTAAAAACTGATACAACTGTCTGGTATAGGTTTTGAGGGTATCAGCCGATGCATCCCCCGCACTCACATCAATATCGAGAAACTCGGCAAATACTACTAGTAGATTGTTAGTGGTAATAGCGCTAATCTGTGGGGCATTAGAAGCGGCTAGCATCGATAATAAACGCCTAATTTCGCACAATCATAACATAAGGGTAATGAATATTTACCCATTACCTACTACCTACTACCTACTACCCATTACTGTCGCTGACGAAATACTTCATAAAGAGCGATCGCCGCTGCCACAGAAGCATTCAAACTAGGGGTCTTACCAACCAGGGGAATTGCCACTAACTGATCGCAATTTTTGGCAGTTAACTCACTCAACCCACTGCCCTCTGAGCCGACAACTAAGCCGACAGCGCCGCTAAAGTTAGTCTTATGGAGCATTTGATCTGTATCGGCGGTAGTGCCATAAATCCAGAAACCAGCTTCTTTTAATTTGGCGATCGCCTGATTCAAATTTACCACTCTGGCGATCGCCATGTTTTCTAAGGCTCCAGCGGCTACTTTCATCACTGTCGAAGTAACCCCCACTGCTCGACGTTGGGGAATCACTATCCCTTGAACTCCTAAAGCTTCAGCGGTACGGATAATTGCTCCTAAATTGTGGGGATCTTCAATGCCGTCAGCAACTACCACCACAGGCTCAGGAGTTTGTTTTGCTTGGTTAATCAATTCTGCTAAGTCCCAATATTCATAGGGGGCAACCTGTGCGGCAATGCCCTGATGATTACCCCCTTGGGTTAACTGAGACAAACGAAGGGAACTGACCTCATCGACAATAGTGCCGTTAGCTTTGGCGGCTTTAACCAGAGGATAAAACTGTCCATGGGCAAGTAACTTATCCGTGAGCCAGATGCGATTTATTTGGCGATCGCCTTTTAAGGCTGCTAAAACCGCATGACGACCATAGGTTAAATCGATATCTTCTGTTGGTGCTGCTGGCTCGGCAGTAAAGTCGGCAGTAGAGGATGATGGTAGTTTACTTCTTTTGCCGTACTGAGCAGAAGTTTTAAGTTTCACATTAGGTTTCACAGAGCGATAATCCCGAAGGTTTAATTTTTAATTATTTGTTTGATTAATTGATTAATTTTAATTGAATTACTTGGATTACTAACTAACCAAATCAAAATCTAATTTAGCGAATAATTCCTGTAGACGCTGAGGATTGGTTAAGTGAAGATAGCCAATCAATGCTTCCAAACCAGTTGCCTGTTGATAGGTCTGACGATCCAGACGACGGGGTTTGGTCACACAGGCATTGCGTCCACGACGTAAAATCTCTTTTTCTGCGTCCGTTAGATTTGGCAACAGAGATGCCAAGTGAATCGCCTGACTTTCGGCTCTCACCTGGGTAACTACCAGACTATGATAACTAGCCATGCGTTTGGGTGGCGTGAGAAACTTGGTACGGACATATAGTTCAAATACCGCATCTCCTATATATGCTAAAGCGATCGGCGACAGCCGACCAATTTGATTCAATTGATCGGCTACGCTTAAATCGACCATATTTCCTTAATCAGCCCAAGTTTGAGCCTTATCTGCTGGCACATGATAATAATATTTGGCTTATTGTTTGGCTATTTGGCTCTGGTAATTTAGCTCTAAAATTCACATCCAAAAGAGGAAGTTATTTTTTGATATTTTCCAGCGCTACTTCTACAGTCGGCTGGAGAGAGAGAAATTTCTCTAAACGAACTAACTTTACAGTTTGTGTAACCCGTGGATTAGTAACAACCTGCAAGCTTCCACCAGCAGTTTGCGCCTTTTTTACGAGCTGCACTAAAGCGCCCAAACCAGAACTATCAATAAAATCAATTTGTGCTAGAACCAAAACTAGGTTGCTTGGTCCTTCGTCTATACAATTACCAATGACTTTACGAAATGCTGGTTCAGAAAAGGCATCTAGTAATCCTGTAAGACGAAATATTTGGTGATCTTCCCTGACTTCGCGAGTGCCTCTTAAGCTCACAGTCAGGTTTAACTGCTCAGGAATAATCCCCTCCTCAACTGTTCCTTTGGTTTTCAACAGTAAATGTCACGCCACAAGGACGATGTATCATTGTTAACTTTATCAATGGTAAAGTATAGCCCATTTTCAAGGGTAATGTTAACTACCGAATTTAACATAATGGTCAAGCTGAATTTTATAGTTCAACTTACCCAGGTGTTCAGTTAACTTGATTTTCCCCATAAAAAACCCCACTTCTTGATAGTCAAAGCAGGGTTGTAGAGCAAGAGGAATTATTTTAAAAAATTTATCTATGTTTACAGACTAGTAGTTAGATAAGATTTTCTCTTTTAATGTAAAAGAATATTATCGCTACAAAAATATAAATACATTCGTGTAAATACTGATCTTTAAAGTTTCTCAGCTTTGTTTTAGTTACTTATGCGTACTTTTTGTTAATCTCCTCTCACGGGGTGGGGAGGTTCGTTATAGAGTAGGGATGAGTCTGTTGCGCTAACAAACTAATGTTGCTTTCTAATTTCCTCCCTAATTGCTTTAAATTTGAATTCAAATTTAATTACCGTTTCTCTAAGGGCGATCGCTGGTTAATCGGCTTACTGGTTTTTGCTTTAACTATCGGACTGGGAATACTACCTGTCTGGACACAACAGCCTGTGACGATTACCACCTTGATTCGAGCTGACGAAGCGCTACAACTTCAGCCTCTAGTCACCAAGTTTAATCAACAGCATCCCAAGATCAAATTTAAGATTATTGAAGCTCCTAGTGATAGTAACCAGGTGGAAGATTTATATACATCTTCTTTTTTACTCGGAAACTCTCCTTACGATCTGGTTTACATGGATATAGTTTGGACTCCCAAATTTGCCGCCGCAGGATGGTTAAGGGACATTAGCGATCGCCTGCCCCCCGTCGCCGCCCAAGACTATTTAGCAGAGGATATTGCCGGGGGAACCTATCAAGATAAGCTTTACCGTCTGCCTTTTCGCTCCGATGCGGGAATGCTTTATTATCGTCAAGATTTACTAGAGCAAGCAGGGTATCAGCCCCCAGAAACTTTTGAGCAATTACTAACTATTTCCCAGGCTCTCCAGCAGCAGGGATTAGTAGATTGGGGTTATGTCTGGCAGGGGAAACAATATGAAGGTTTAGCCGCTATGTTTGTGGAGATTTTGGAAGGTCATGGGGGTTATTGGGTTAATCCAGATAGTTTGGCAGTGGGTTTAGACCAACCTGAAGCGATCGCCGCTGTCGAGTTTTTACGCACCGCGATCGCCGAGAAAGTTTCCCCCCCTGGAGTTACAACCTATGCCGAAGAAGAAACCCGCCTCCTGTTTCAAAATGGCAAGGTGGCTTTTTTAAGGAATTGGCCCTATGTCTATAGTTTGGCTGCCGATTCGGCGATCGCTGGAAAGTACAATATTCAGCCGATGGTTCATGCCCCTGGCAAGAAGAGTGCGGGAACTCTTGGAGGTTGGGGACTAGGCATTTCTAGCACGACGAAACACCCCGAGGCAGCTTGGCAGGTAGCAGAATTTCTCAGTAGTGAAGCATCCCAACGAGAATTTATTCTCGAAACTGGTTTTCTTCCTAGTCCTATCCTCGATTATTAGATGTCGTTAAAAGTTCTGCCCTGCGCCCCCCCATTGCTCAATATGCTCAAGCCTCAGATATTCTCCAACGTTATCTTAGTGCTGCCATCACTGGCAAAATGACTGCCCTCACCGCAATGCAGAACGCTGCTCAGGAAACGAAAACTTTGTTACGGGAATGAGTGAGGGTAATGAGTAATGAGTAATGAGTAATGAGTAACGAGTAACGAGTAATGGGTAATGAGTGCGTTGCTGAATCGAGATATGAACTTGAAAAATAAAAATTTCAATTACACTCTTAAAAAGCTGATAGCTAATAGCTGTCCTAAAGGATCAGCTTCGCGTCAGAGCTGAGAGCTAAAAACGATAACATCATCAATTCATGTTTTAAATCAGCAACGCCAGTAATGGGTAA
>JBJOPG010000036.1:0-24072 GCA_046050865.1 Cyanobacteriota bacterium | reverse complement strand
GCAGCGATCGCGGAGCGTGGAGGTCGTCCAATCGCCGATTGCCAATCCCCAAGACTACCAAATAAAAAAATCCCTAAATAAATCGTAGTTTTAAATGTGGTTTCAAATGCGATTTTAAACATTCTCTTTGGTATTTATTTTTTTCACAGAAGGCATTAACCAAATAAAAAAAGTAAGAAGTGAAATTATCCCAACTTCTTACTTATTACTCCTTGTCTGTACCTATTACCTATTACCTATTACCTACTACCTACTACCTACTACCTACTACTTACTACTTATTTACTCATGCTCTAAATTTCCATTAATCTCATTCTTCAACGCTCTCAATCAACGTTTCCCCATTCATCATTCGCTTGGCAGCTTTAAGGAGATCGTCCTCCACATAAGGCTTAACAAAGTAGCCATTTGCTCCTCTAGAAGCAGCAATGTTACGCATTTTCTGAGCACCACGGGAGGTGAGCATCGCAATGGGTAAGGCAGATAATTTCTCATCTTTCTGGAGTTGCGAGAGTAATTCTAAACCGTTCATCCGAGGCATTTCGATATCACAAAAAGCAAGGTCACACTCTAAACCATTCGAGAGTTTATCCCAGGCTTCTTGTCCATCCCTAGCTTGTTCGACTCGATAACCAGCGTTTCTAAAAGTCATCGAGAGTAATTCTCTGACAGTTACCGAATCGTCGATAATCAACACCACAGGGGCATCTTTAAAACCAGGATCGGGCTGACTAACTTTGTTTGCCTTAAGGTTAGCTGATTCCGTTTGCTTATTTGCTTGATTAATCTCAATGAGATGTTTTGCCACATCCATCAAGTCTTTTTCAGTATAGGGCTTAGTCAGATAAGCTTTGGCCCCCAGGTCATTAGCTATTTGACGGTGTTTATCGGCACCACGAGAGGTCAACATCGCCACAGGAATAACTTTTAATTCACTATCTTGATGAAGATTTGAGAGTAATTCTAAGCCATTCATCCGAGGCATTTCAATATCGCTGAAAATCATATCGCATTTTAGACCACCACGGAGTTTATCCCAGGCTTCCTGACCATCTCTGGCTTGCTCAACTCGATAACCTAGCTTATTAAAACTCATGGACAGTAACTCACGAACAGTAATGGAGTCATCCACTACTAAGACCATCGGTTCTTGCTGAATGCTTTCTACCTGGGCTTGTCTAACATCTCCAGCCCCCGCTAGAATATCAAAGCCAATTTCAATTGTTCTCTTGCCTTGAGCAATCTCAATCAACTCTAAAACGTCCCCAATAGGCATGATCGAGCCATCCCCCAAGACGGTTGCTCCGGCAATACCTGGTGGTTTGGCAATCGGCCCATCAATTTGCTTAATTACAATCTCTTGCTCTGCTCTCACTTCATCTACTTCGATCGCCAGGAGATTGTCTAAACTGCGCAAAATTACTACAGCAACGGTATCGTCATTATTCTGATTGGCATTGTAGATCCCGGCTCGACGGATCTGACGATTGTAATTGAGTAGGGTATTTAGGGGTCGCAGGGGCAACAGGGAATCTTTCCAAGGGATACAGCGCACCCCATTATTATTTGTTTGAATATCGCTAGGTAAATACTCTTTGGTATCTTCTACACCATCGATGGGGAAAGCAATTTTAGTATTGTTATCGACACAGGTTAAAGCTTTACAGATACTTAATACCAGAGGTAGTCGAATGGTAAAGGTGGTACCTTTGCCCAATTGCGATTCCGTACTAACGGAACCGCGAATTTTTTTCAGGTCGGTATTGACCACATCCATCCCCACGCCACGACCAGCAAAGTCATCTGCTTCATCCTTGGTACTAAATCCTGGATGGAACAGTAGTTCATACACCTGTTGCTCGGATAAATGTTGCGAGGTAGCCCAACTAATGAGATTTTTCTCAACTGCTTTCTTTTTAACGATCTCTGGGTTAATCCCTGCTCCATCATCCCTCACGGTAATTACGGTTTGGTTACCTTGAATGAAAGCTTTGATGTAGACATTGCCTACTTCGCTCTTACCGTTCTTGAGCCTGACTTCTGGCTGCTCAATGCCATGGGAAATTGCATTGTTAACCAAGTGGGTCATCGGATTATAAATATGCTCGACAATCATTTTGTCGATCAGCACATCTTTTCCTTCCACATGGAGGTTAGTTTGTTTTTTCTGCTTCCGAGAAATATCCCGAACTGCTCTAGGTAAGCGGTCTGCGGTCTGTCCAAAAGCAACCATCCTGGATGAATTCATCCCATCTTGGAGCTGTCCCGTTACTTGACGGAAAGTTTGAGCCACCTTATCGGTTTCATCCACTACAAATTGAATATCCGATGCTGCTTCTTTGACTCGGACAATCAACTCAATAATGTCTTGGGACAATAAATGGAAACCTGTAAAGCGATCCATTTCTAGAGCATCTAGCCCCTCTTCTGCGGGTTTTTCATCACCCCTGCCGCCCACAGCGATCGCCGAATTGGCACGAGACTGGCGACTAGCCATCAAAGCTCCCTCTAAAAGCGATCGCTCATACAAATCATGCATTTTAGCTCCTGCTTCCCCTAGGGACTGGACATGACCCAAGAGGTTATCAAGGAAGCGTCGTAATCTTTCCTGGTCATCTTCTAATCGATTCCGTTTAACTACCAATTCCCCAATCAAGTTATTGAGGTCATCCAATTTGCGTACAGACACCCTCATCGTCTGGTCAAAGACTGGTGATGCCCCAACATCTGGAGCTTCGACTTGGTTTACAGTTGCCTGGGGTCTAGCAATTGCAGGAGGACTGATGAGGCTGGGTACTACCTGAGGTTCATCATCTAATAAAGCATCCAGATCTAGTGAATTTGTTCCAGAATCTAGAGAACTTTCTAGGGCATCTAAATCACCTACAGGGTCAATAATCAGATCATCAAGGGATTCGCCGCCTGGCTCTAAAGATAATAAATCCAGGTCATGATCTCCTTCCAGACTCAGACCCTCTAGACTATCTAAATCACCTACAGGGTCAATAATCAGATCATCAAGGGATTCGCCGTTGGACTCTAAAGACAATAAATCCAGGTCGTTCCCTAAACCCTCTAAACCCTCTAAACCCTCTAGGTCATCTAATCCCCCATCGGCTAAAGCGCCTAAGGAATCTGGATCGGTTAGATCTGCTTCACCCAATTCACCCAAGTTTATCTCTGCCAAGGGCTCCTCTGATAGCTCTAATGACTCTGAGTTCTCATGATTCCCCAAACTATTTAGTTCTAGCTGATCAAGGGCGAATTCATCTTCCACCTCCATGGCGGCGATCGCTTCGGGTACGCGGAGCGTAATCGCTTCTGGTTCAAGAGCTATTTCCCCTGGATTAACGCCTTCATCTATTACTGATTCCACCATCAGATCATCGGAGTTGTCTACCCAATTGTCTTCTGCCAAGGAAGAATCTACAATAATTTCATCAACCTCATCAATTTTATTCATCTCTGAAGCTGGCAACTCACTAGGAATAGCCTCGTCTAATTCTGCCTCAGATTCTGTGTAATCTAAATTCCGAAAATCCCAGTCATCTAGATCCAGAGGGACACTGCTCTTTGCTTTGGGCTGGTTTTGGTTACTGTCAGCATCCAAGTTAGCTAGAGCTTCCTCATCATTTTTGGCTGCGGTTTCTGCGGAAATAAATTCGGTCACAATTTCAGCATCTTCACTCTGTTCATGAATCGTTTTCCATAAATCTATTGAATTGTCTTCCGAAGGATTTCTCCCGCCAGAAGTTGACAATGATTCATCGAGATTATCATTTCCATCGATAGGCTTATCTTGACTGTTCATACTTAGTTAGAAGTTATAACTGAATATTGTTGAATCTTGGATGTAAGAGAATTCCAGATTATCTTTTACGAGTAGTTAGAAGTTAATTCCCAATTTGTGAGTTGAGATTTTGTAAGCTTTAAATTATAGATGTGTAGCAGGGAATACTGTTGAGGCAGAATTGGTTAAGACATATAAGGCGACATATAAGACATAGTTGGATTGAGTATATTAGTTTGAATTATATAGTTGGTTACAGATTTTGGCGTTGGTCATGAATGTCTTAAATCAAGAATAATTAATACGGCTCGTAGTTTCCAGTTTAGAGAGGTCAAAAATTTTGCTTGTTAACGAAAATTATAGTTGTCATATCTGAATCGACCAACGAACACATGAAGGAATATATTTTATAGTTTGCCCAAAGTTACGATGCCAAATTAAACATGTCAAATTAAGTTTGACGATTAAAACATAGAGTTAACTTAAATAATCTGTTATGCTCTGTTTCTTCTTGCTTTGATCTGCATCATTTTAGTAATCATTTTAAAATTTTCAACGCCACTTACTTTAGCCTGTATGAAAGAGTCTACTGCAACCTTATTGATTTCCTGTCCCGATAGCCCAGGACTAGTCGCTAAAATTGCCAACTTTATTTATGCTAATGGTGGCAATATTATTCATGCCGACCAGCACACTGATTGCGCTACAAGTTTATTCCTGATTCGCATTGAATGGCAACTCAACGGCTTCAATTTACCCCGTGAAGCGATCGCTACCGCTTTTTCGGCGATCGCCAGACCCCTTAACGCGACTTGGCAGCTACACTTTTCTGATACTAAACCCAAGATTGCTATTTGGGTTACGAAACAGGATCATTGTCTATGGGATCTGCTGTGGCGACATCAAGCCCAGGAACTGCCTGGTAATATTGCCCTGATTATGAGTAATCATCCTCATCTAGAATCTCTGGCTCAACAGTTCAAGCTCGATTTTTACCATCTACCCATCACCAAAGACAACAAAGCTGAACAAGAAGCAAAACAACTGGAGCTTTTGGCGCAATATCAGATCGATCTGGTGGTTTTGGCTAAATACATGCAGATCCTCAGTCCCGATTTAATTAATAATTTTCCCCAGATTATTAATATTCATCACTCATTTTTACCTGCTTTTCCGGGAGCAAAACCTTATCACCGCGCTCACACCAGAGGCGTTAAGATTATTGGAGCCACAGCTCACTATGTAACCAAGGATCTTGATGAAGGGCCCATTATTGAGCAGGAAGTGGTACGAGTCAACCATCAGGATACTGTCCAAGATTTAATTCGCAAGGGTAAAGACCTAGAACGACTAGTGTTATCCCGTGCCGTTAGATTTCACCTGCAAAACCGCGTGCTTGTCTACGATAACAAAACTGTAATTTTCAGCTAATTTAACTATTACCATCAATCACCATGACCACCAGTAAAAGCTCCACAAGACGCTCTAGTTTTCGACCTCGTAAACAATTTGGACAGCACTGGTTGAAGGATGAATCAATTTTAGATCGCATTATCATTGCAGCAGAATTAGCTCAAAGCGATCGCGTGCTGGAAATTGGGCCAGGAACCGGTAATTTAACCAGTCGCTTACTCTCAATCGTTAATGCTTTAGTATCAGTGGAAATTGATCGGGATTTATGTAAAAGTTTGGTCTATAAATATGGTGAGCAAGATAATTTTCTCTTGATTCAAAATGATTTTTTAAAATCAGATCTCCCCCCCTTTCTGGCAGATTTCCCTCGGTTTCAAAACCCCACCAAAGTAGTTGCTAATATTCCCTACAACATTACAGGCCCAATTATTGCGAAGTTACTCGGTAAAATTTCTGCCCCCTCCCAACAGCAGTATGAATCCATCGTCCTCTTAGTCCAAAAAGAAGTAGGCGATCGCCTCGTCGCTATTCCTGGGAGCAAAGCTTACGGTGCATTGTCAATTCGGGTACAGTATCTAGCTAGTTGTGAACAAATTTGTGATGTTCCTGCCAAAGCCTTTTATCCTAAACCCAAAGTAGATTCTGTGGTGATTAGATTGCGTCCCAGAACCCTTGAGCATCCTGCTAATAATCCACGACAATTGGAAACACTAATCAAATTGGGTTTTGCCAGCCGCCGCAAAATGTTGCACAATAATTTAAGAAGTCTGATTAAAATTGCTGAGCTAACGCCGATTTTGGAGCAACTTAATTTTAATCCTCAATGCCGCGCCGAAGATTTAAGCCTAGAAGAATGGATTTTATTAAGTAATGTTTTAAGCTCTAAACTTTAAGCTTTAAAAAATCAAAAAACAATAGTTGATTAATGTCCAACTACGATCGCATTTATAGCACCGTACGCCAAATACCTTGGGGGAAAGTAGCTACCTACGGACAAATTGCTGACATTGCTGGACTATATGGTAAAGCTCGTTTGGTGGGATATGCCTTATTTCGAGTGCAAATCGAGGATGATATTCCTTGGCATCGGGTAATTAACGCTCAAGGAGAAATATCCTATTCTTTGCAACGTCAAGGTGGTGATTATTTACAAAAAGCCTTGCTAGAAGCAGAAGGAATTGAGTTTAAAAGTAATGGCAAAATTGACTTAAATAAATATCGCTGGCAACCAAATTTTTTCGTTTAAATTTATCTTCAAAGAAACTTAAAAATATTTTACTGCACTATATTTAGCCAGTTTTCCACTTTTTTCCAACCTAGACCCTGGCGCACCACTTCTGGTTCATCGGTAGTAAAGTCTAAAATCGTTGAGACGTTGAAACCAGGGTCCACTTGATTGTCGATGATGATGTCTACCTGATTTTCGAGGGCATCAAAGAGATAGGCTTTTTCTAGGTTGAGGGTGGGAGATTCTCCATCGTCATCGAGTAAATGTGCCGAAGTCGAAACTATCGGATTACCCAATGTGGTTAATAACGATTGGCACAAGGTATGCTCAGGGACTCTGATCCCGGTGCTTTTTCTTTTGGGACTCATGACCAACTTCGGTACCTGCTTGGTGGCAGGGAGTAAAAAAGTATAGGGGCCAGGAATGAGATGTTTCATAATCCGATAGGCGCGATCGCTTACCATGGCATATTCGGCAATATTAGACAGAGAAGAACATAAAAACGTAAGGGGTTTATCATTAGACATTTGTTTGATACGACGCACTTTTTCTACAGCAGATTTGACGTTGAGGTCGCAACCGATGGCATAAACTGTATCGGTGGGATAGAGCATGACTGCCCCTTTTTGGAGGGCGGCAACTATTTGCTCAATAGTCCGTTGTTGAGGATTGTCTTGATGTAGTTCGTATAAAATTGCCATAGTGTTAATCAATGGGAAAAGGGAAAAGGGAAAAGGGAAAAGGGAAAAGGGGAAAGGGGAAAGAACAAGTCAAGTGTGTAATTAATGAGGACGCGATTTCTAAGGTTACCTCAGCAATTAAAGCCGTCCGTTTTGTTTAGGTACTTATTTTTTTCTGAGGTCGCAATCAGCAGTTAAGATCATTGCAAGGTTAAGGAAAATGGTTCTTATGGTCAAGATTGGTTACTGGGAATGCCCGACAGGAATTGCTGGAGATATGTGCTTGGGGGCGCTAGTGGATTGTGGTTTGCCCTGGGAATATTTGGTCGATAGTCTTAAGAGTCTGGGTCTAGAATCAGAATATCAGTTAACCACAGAGGCAGTGATGCGTAATGGGCAATTGGCAACTAAAGTTCACGTCGATTTGCACCATCATGATCACCATCATGATAACGAGCATCATGATCATCACACCAGGCACCTGCCAGAGATTGAACATTTAATTCAAGCTTCTTCCTTGCTTGAGCGGGTCAAACGCTGGAGTTTGGATGTTTTTCACCAATTAGCGATCGCCGAAAGTGCGGTTCACGGTATTCCCCCCGAACAAGTACATTTTCACGAAGTGGGGGCAATAGACGCGATCATAGATATTGTAGGGACTTGTATTGGTTTGGACTGGTTTGACCTTGATTTGCTCTATTGTTCCGCTTTGCCCACAGGCGGCGGTACCGTCAAGGCTGCCCACGGTATTCTTTCTGTTCCTGTGCCTGCGGTAGTCAAGCTCTGGCAGACCAGGGAAGTCCCCATCTATAGCAATGGCATTAAACAAGAGTTAGTTACCCCCACGGGAGCGGCGATCGCCGTAACTTTAGCCCAAGATTTTGGCGACCCACCGCCGATGAAGTTAATTAAAATCGGTTTAGGGGCAGGTGCCAAAGATTTAGTAATTCCCAATATTCTGCGATTCTGGATCGGTTCGGCAGAAATAAATTCGATGGACAAGAAAAAATCCTCGCCAGCGCTTGAGCTAGCCTCAGGAACCCAGCAAGAAACTATTACTGTATTAGAAACGCAAATTGATGATTTGAGTCCCCAGGTAATCGCCTATACCCTAGAACAGCTATTAGCCGCAGGGGCGTTAGATGTCTTTACCCAAAGCATTGCTATGAAGAAATCCCGCTCAGGTATTTTGTTGACGGTAATCTGTCACCCTGAAACAGCTCCAGTTTGTAAAAACATTATTTTTCGCGAAACCACTACTTTAGGGATTCGTGAAAGTACTCAACAAAGAAGTATTCTCCAGCGTGAAATCAAACCCATCGAGACGAAATATGGCACAGTAAAGCTTAAAGTTGCCAGTTGGGGGTGGGGAGAAGATCAACAAATAATCAATGTGCAGCCTGAATATGAGGATTGTGCCACTTTAGCCCGCCAACACCAGATTCCCTGGCGGGAAGTATCTGAACAAGCGATCGCTGCTTACCAAGAAATTACTAACCCAGATTACTAACTCATTAACTAATCATCAAGGGACTAAGTAATTCATTCAGCCAGTCTTGTACCTTGTAAAAATAATTAACCCCATCAGGTTTATTGCTCAAAATATTGAGAGCGGATTGATAATCCGCTACTGCACAATTCCAGTCTCCTCGTAAATGGTAGGTTCTACCTCTTTCGGCATAAATTCGCTCCTGTAGAGCGTTGCCAATCAGGAG
Organism: Cyanobacteriota bacterium; assembly: GCA_046050865.1. Classification (GTDB taxonomy): domain Bacteria; phylum Cyanobacteriota; class Cyanobacteriia; order Cyanobacteriales; family Xenococcaceae; genus Waterburya. Next base: position 15,246 of record JBJOPG010000036.1, on the reverse strand, counting down.
GGCAATATCAAAGTTTTCTAAACTAAGTTCAAATAGCTCTAATTCGCGAAAAGCAATACCCTGATTAACCCAAGCCCGCAAATTAGCAGGATTTAGATCCAGAGCAAGATCATAATCGGCGATCGCTTCTCCGAGGTCTCCTTGGGCAGCATAGCAATTAGCTCGATTGTTATAGGCACTATCCAATTGAGGATTAATTTCCAGTGCTAGAGATAAATCACACAACGCTTCAATAATTTGATTGTTGCGAAAATGCATTAGTCCCCGATTATTGTAATGGACTGCATTATCAGGACGTAAGGCAATTAACTGATCGAGAAGGGCGATCGCCACAACATAATCCCCTTGATTTGCTTTAGCCTTAACACAGTTTTTTAACTGCTGTTCTTTCATTGAATTGGCTGTTTTTACTGGAGGTTGTTGATCAAGATCGATCTTCATAACATCAAATAAACCTTTGCTAAGAATACTGTACTATCTTGTCCAAAAGCTTAGAGAGTTATCATGTGTCATTATCTGAACTGTCTCATGATTTTGTCAATTACTTGGAACAAGGGATTGATTAGTTTATAACGAGCATCATGACGAAAAAAAAGCAAAATGTCTTCCAGATAATTACGTAAGTTAATCTTGAGAATTTGGTAAACTTTTTTTGATTTTTGTATCAATTCCTGGGATAATTGTTTGGTTTCATCACAATAGATTTGTTTGGTGATCACTTGACTTCAGTTTTACACTACATTCTTCTTATGTACTAAAGATTTGTCATAGTCTAAAAATCTAAGCCATGAAACAAAATAGGATTTAGATTAATTTTTAAAAAAATATGAATAATACAGCTTTATTTGCTCAAGCAACTGATTTAGCAGCAGACGATTACTGTGTCTTAGGTTTGGCAACTTGTTTTGTGCGAGATGAGGGAGAAATCGAACAAGTAACGGTTTTAGAGCCGATTCCTTCTGCCGCTTTAGAAGCCTTGCTAAAAGGTGTTCCTACGTCCTATCAATTGGCTTGTGCGAAAACTTTGGGTGAAATTTTCCAAGCTGAAACAGTTGCCATACCCAAGGAATTTAGCGAAGTGGCAGGAAATGACGACATTAATATCTGCGATCGCTTTGCTGAAAGAGTAGCTGCTGCTACCCGGACTTATAAGAGTCGTCCCGAAGCCCAAGCACATATTCCCTTTGGTGTGGTAAAGCAAGATTTTAATTATTCTTTAGACAGAAAAAGAGTCTTAAATACTCCTCGGGTTGTGAGTACAGAAGATAATGTTAAACAGCACTCTCATACTCATAAGGTTTTATAAATAGTCTGGCAAAATAACTTTACTAGTTGAGTTCGAGAAAAGGCAAAGGGAAAAGAGGAAAAAGAGGAAGTTAAGTTAATCATCATCATTATTTAGCTCCAGCATTAATTTGTTTCTTAGGAGTAATTATTGGAATCGGCTAAAATTGCTTTTGATAATGCGGCATATTTTAGCTGATTTTCGTTTGGAATTAATTACTGCAAATTAAGTGATGGCAAAAACTCCCCCAAAATCCACCCCGAAACTCACTAAGGCACAACAAGCAGCATTAGAAAAATTAAAATCATTTTTACGCAGTAATCATAGCTTCTTCCGTCTTAGTGGCTATGCTGGAACTGGAAAAAGCTTTTTGATCTGTCATTTAATCGATTGGCTGGATGCCCATGATTTTGAATTTGTGATTGCGGCACCGACGAATAAAGCCGCAAAAAGTTTGATGCAAGTGGGGGCTGCTATGGGGATCAATATTGAGGTCAAAACCGTAGCCCAACTTTTGGGTCAACAACCTGAGATCAATGAGGAAACAGGAGAAGAGGAATTTACATCAGCGGGAGATGCGGAATTTGATGATTATGATGTGATGATTATCGATGAATTTTCGATGATCAACCGCAGTAATTTTGAAGAGATTGTGGCGGCGATCGCAGCTACCATCGATACGAAGGTGATTTTTGTTGGTGATGAGGCACAACTCCCTCCAGTGAAGGAACAACAGCCTATGGTGGCAATTTCTGATGCCATTGATGATACGGCAACTTTAGACGAAATCGTTCGCTATGAAGGGGAAATCGCTATTGTCGCGGAGCAAATTCGTAGTGATGATTTATATACTCGTAAAATGTATCCTTTTCAAACCAGCCAAGATCAGACAATTGTTTGCCAACCCCGAACCGAATGGTTAGAAACTGTCACTAAGTATTTTCAAGCTGAGGATTGCAAATCTAACCCTGACTATGCCAGACTCCTGGTGTGGCGGAACAAAACGGCTGGGGATGCGAATCGCTTTGTGCGATCGCGTTTATGGGGTAAAGAGGCGTCGATCTTTGTTCCAGGGGATAGATTAATTGCCAGAAAACCCTTATTTCGGGTTCGTCCAGGGCAAAAAGGACAGAACAGATGGGGAGTCTTGCTAAACAACTCTGAGGAGTGTTCCGTAATTGAACCGCCCACTATTAAAGAACTATCTTTCGATAAAATAGCCTATCAATATCGCTCTGTTCCCGTAAAGACCGATGCGGGGTTTGAAGTAAATCTATCGGTGTTGACAGAACAGGGGGAAAGACTACGGGACGAAATGATCAAAGATTACGTTGCCAAGAAACAGTGGAACAAATATTTTGACCTATCCAGAACTTTTGACGATGTTACCTATGCCTATAGCTTGACGGTGCATAAAGCTCAAGGCTCAAGTATCGATTATGTGTTTTTAGATACGGAAGATCTCCAAGGTTGTCCCGACCTGCAAAAAATGCTCTACACCGCTTTAACCCGCGCCAAAATCCGAGTTTATATCCCTGTATAGTACGCCGAATGCTAATTAAAAATCATAATGATTCATTTTTAGCTATAAGCTGTAAGCTATAAGCCATAAGCTTTTAAATCTTCTAGAAAAAATAAACGTAAAATAGATTAGGATCTTCAGTTTTGAGTATGGCAAATGAGCGAAACTATCAACATCAAAGCCTTAGCCGATCCGATCTCAGATAGCCAGTTTGAGCAATTATGCGCTCAAAATCAAGATACAAAATTTGAGATGACTAGCCAAGGAGAATTAATCGTCATGTCACCAACGGGAAGTGAAAGTGGCAGACAAAATAGTGACTTATTGGGGCAAATTTGGTATTGGAATCGTCAATCAAAATTGGGAGTAGTATTCGATTCATCTACTGGTTTTACATTATCTAATCATGCTAAACGTTCTCCCGATGTTAGTTGGATTGAGTTTTCTCGTTGGCATGAACTAACTCAAAAACAAAAAAGAGGATTTGCACCGATCGCACCAGATTTTGTCTTGGAGTTATTGTCCCCCAATGATCGATTACAGGATACGCAGCAGAAAATGGAAGAATATCTAGCATGTGGAGTTAAACTTGGTTGGTTAATTTATCCTGATGAGCAAAGGGTCGAAATTTATCGTCGGGAACAAGATGTTGAAGTGCTTCTCGATGCTCAAAGTTTATCAGGAGAGGATTTGATGCCAGGATTAGTTGTCGAGTTAGACGAAATATTTAAGCGCTGATTTCTTTGCCAATTAACAGTTACAACCATGGCAGAGCTAAGATGATTTTCAAATCTAATGCTATTGTTAACAATTCACACAGGCTAAACTGGGCATTGCTTCCATGGCGATCGCCGAATAATCCACCAGCTCCCCATCGACTACTAAAAGACCCTTCGCCGTTAAAGGCTCAAGTTTGAAAGCCCTGACCTTGTAATATTCCATATGAGATAAATCTAGGTGTTGCCCTTTTCCACACTTCAAGAGAGCTTGTAATAATTCCCAACGAGATGTTCCTCGGCGCATCACTAAGACATCGATCGCCCCATCATTTATGCTGGCATAGGGGGTCACGTTCATATCATAGGCAGCCCAAGGGGTATTCATTGCCCAGAGAAAAATAAAATCGTCTTCCATTACCTGCCAACCTGATGGGTCTGATGGGTCGGCGCTTGATTGTTTTTGGGGCTGATTAAAGTCAGGGTGGGGAAGATAAGTAAATCTACCTCTGTAGGTACGGAGTAGACTCAACAGCATTAAAGCATAAACATTGAATCTTAAGGCTCCTAAAAACTTGAGTTTTTCTGACTCAATATCTACATCGCTAATTAAACCCCAAGCGAGGGACAGAAAACTATAGGACTTTTGCCCATTTTGGGTGACGGTAGCTAGGTCAAAACTCTGTTGTTTACCCTTGGCAATGATAAATGCAGCATTGAGGGGATCGTAGCTCTCTTTTGCCGATTCTAAGATAGACTTACACAAACCGTTGGCTGTACCCCCTGGAATAATTCCTAGAGGAAGTTTAATGGCAGTTTCCGCATCAGGACGACCCATTAAACCAGCGATCGCATCATGAATTGTCCCATCTCCCCCGACAATTACTAACCCGTCTGTTTTTTCCAGGTCGAGATTAAGAACTAGGTTTTTAGTATCCGCAGCGCTGGTAGTTGTAGTAACGGTATAGGTTAAATTACTGCGGTCGAATAATGAACGTACCTGCTCAAATATATTGACGGCTTGTCCCTGTCCGCTATTGGGATTGATTACAATCTGGAGATGACGGTATCTAATGTCTGCGTTGATCGCTTTACCGACCAAAGTATTGTTGATTGCTTGTTGCCATTGCGATCGCGTAGCGTGGGCGGAGTCCAATCGCTCTGATAAATCTCCACAGGTGAAATAATATTCCTGCAAAGTTCGGCGTTGCTGGTTAACTCCCACACCCGTTTTTTGCTGGGGATAGGCTGAGACTAATAAACAAGGCTGATGATCTTCGCCATAGTTAACCAGGGAAGTTCCCACCACATCATTTAGATTAAGCTGCCGTTTAATGCCGTCCTGCTGCCAAGATAAATAATTTTGAGTTAAAACTCCCAATTCCCTCGCTGTGTCGGGATAGGCAGCGAGTTTCTGGGCAAAGATAATGTTCTGTTCCATTCAAGTAATTAATCAGGAATCAACTAGGATAACCCAGCCATCAAACAAAAGGTTTAATCAGTTTACGGGCGATCGCCAAATCTAGAATCAAACGAGCGATCGCAAAACAGAAAATACTCTGCAAGACGAAACTGCCTAAAGATAATAACTCAGATACCACTATATCTTTTTCCCCCAGAGCCAAACCCCTGACTAAACCAAATGCCAGTACTGCCCCATCATTCAGATGAGAATTGCGATCGCTGCGAATGATATAGCGATAGGTGACACCAAACAAAAAACCGCTCACTGCACCAATCCCTAAGGTAATCCCTAGCTCAAGTGCTAATTCAATTTCCCCGAGATCGCCGAAGAATAAAGCAGCATTATGATTCAGTTCAGGCAACAGCTCCAGAACTAAACCTTGTGCTAGCAAAAATACCAATTCGGCAACGGCAAATGTAGCGGCACCAAAGATTCCCGCTTTAACAGATTCGATTCTTTCCGTCACTAAACTAGGCACAACTCACACCACAAAATACCCTTTAAGAAGTATGATAAGGTTTATAGTTGCCAAATTAAATAGATATTTCAAAACTGAAGATACAAAGCATGGATATTTTAACTTTAGGCTGGGTGACAATCCTAGCTCTATTTTCCTGGTCAATCGCCATGGTTGTCTGGGGTCGTAACGGGTTCTAGTCGTGGAAACAAATCAATTACTAAATACTCTGTTTCTAGTAGCCATAGGCATTCTAGGGCTACTAAGTTTAGGAGTTGGCTATCTTTCCATAGTTCAATGGCGCGATCGCCGTCGTCAAGGCAGGGATAAGCGGGGCGGAGTTTAGCGGAATCCGCACATCCTAGCCAGCTTAAGCAAAATTAATATTTGTCACATACATAATTTCTTACAGAGGAGATACTGTTTTTTAGTGTCCCCTCTTTTTTTCAGAGCAAAGAATCATTTATGGGAATTAGCGGATCTTAGAATCATTGGCGATCGCAATCCTTAACTCCATGTTTACCAGCTCTTGTTCATTTAGTCGGGTGAAACTATCACATCAATCGCTGATTAAAATAATTTAGAGTGCAACCAATTACCAATCGAATATTCAGCTCGGAATTATTTTCACTGCAAAGCTGCGATCTGAGCTTCTGCTTTATTTAAAGACTCGTACCATTCTTGTTCTGGATCGCTATCGGCGACTATTCCTGCACCAACTTGTCCATAAACTTGGGCGATATTACTACTAGCGGATTTTACATAGAGCAAAGTCCGAATCAGAATATTTAGATCCAAATTTCCCCGTTGGTCGAGATAGCCACAGGAGCCATAAAAAAGACTACGGCGCAACGGTTCTAATTCTTCAATCAATTCCATACAGCGCACTTTAGGACAACCTGTGATGGTGCCTCCTGGAAAAACGCTTTGAATCAAATCGATGGTATCGCGATCGCTTTTTAAGATCCCCTTGACGTTGCTGACTAAATGCATCACATGACTGTAGCGTTCGATCACCAGCAGCTCGTCTACTTCTACGGAACCCCACTGACATACTCGTCCTAGATCATTGCGTTCCAAGTCCACCAGCATAATATGTTCTGCTTGTTCCTTGGTGTTAGCGAGTAATTCTGTTGCTAGAGCGCGATCGCTGGCTTGATCTAATCCTCTTCTTCTTGTCCCGGCAATAGGTCTAGTTTGGGCTAAATTATCTTGTAACTGTACTAATCGTTCAGGAGAACAACTGATCACATCCCCCCAAGGCGATCGCCAATAACTGGCAAAAGGAGAAGGGTTTATTTTCTGTAGCTGCTGATAAATCCACCAGCTATCTTTAGAGGTGCTAGTTTGAAATCTTAAGGATAAATTAGTCTGAAAAATGTCTCCCGCTTGTATGTACTGTTTTGCCTGTTTAACAGCGTTTTGATATTGTTCTTGATTGGTTAAAAAAGTGATGGTTGAGGTGGCAGGGAGGTTTGACTCAATGGCTTGGGAAGAGATAGATGCAGCAAGCTTGACTGCCAAGTTATCTAACTGCACTAAATCCCTTGCAGCCAGCCAGAGGGTCTGGTTTACATGGTCTAAGACGGCAAAGCAATCTGGTTCATACCAATAGGCAACAGGAAAGGGTAAAGTATCCTGGTTTAGTTCGGGTAGGGTTTCAATCTCCCAAGCCAGGTCGTATCCCAGCCACCCCAGCCAGCCGCCAGTAAAGGGCAAGTCAGCCTCCGCAGCATTATCTCTAAGATGTTTAGAAGACTGCTGAAGTAATGACCGCAGGAATGGCAAGATTTCGCCAATTTGGGGTGTCCACAATTGAGATTTTCCCTCGATGATTCGAGGCGAACCAGCACAGATTGAATAGCGTGACAACTGCGGTTGTTCTAATCCTTCAATTGAGCCAGGACTTTCTAGTAAAGTAGCAATGGCATCATCGAGAAACAGCGCTGCAAAAACCTCCGTAGCAGAACGATTATTGAGAGGCAGCGATCGCCATTGCCACATTTTCACAGGCTGATTTACTTCTTGGGTAACCATGAATGAGATTAAGCTGCGATCAACACTTTAAAGTTTTAGCTGGGTTTCTATACTATCTCGATAAGTTTCGTAGGGTTTACTGCCAAATAAGCTCTCGACCATTTCGCCATCACGAAAGATCAAAACTGCGGGAATACTTCTGATGCCATATTTCTTGGCATTATCCTTGTGCTCATCAATATCAATTTTAACCACCGCAAGGCGATCACCATACTCTGTAGCCAACTTATCCATTAGAGGGGCAACGATCTTGCAAGGGCCACACCAACTAGCAGTGTAATCAGCCATTACCAACTTTTGCTCCGTCAGCAGTTGATTAAATTCACTGTCGTTGACATAATTTGCCGTGGTTTCAGAAGTCATTTTGATCTCCCCAATTAATTTAATTATCTCTTTATAAGCAAGCTTTTATCGTACAACGTGAGTGACCAACTCCGAACTCTGAACTGCCTAATGCATTCCCCCAACAAACCAGCGCGCACACCAAAAGGGAATCAAAATGCCTAAAGCTAGCCAATCGCGCCATCTAAGTTTCAATTGATGCCATTGAACTTTATGTTCATTAGGACTAGTAAAACCGCGTACATCCATTGCTGTAGCAATTTGTTCGGCTCTGAGTAATAAATTTTCGAGCAGTTTTTCCGAAACAATCAGCCACAGTTGAGTACTACGTCGTAGCCCCAGTTTTTTCCAGTCGATCGCTCTGGTCCGAATTGAACGTATTAAATTCTGTACTTCTTCTAACACGAGGGGAATAAAGCGGAGGGAAAGGGTTAAGGTGAGAGTGATTTCGGCAATAGGTAGATTGAAACGACTGAGGGGACTCATCAGCTCTTCTAAGCCTGAGGTGATTTCTTCAGGGGCAGTAGTTAAAAGATAGAGACTCGTGCTGTAAATCAGGGTGAAGATCAGAGTGGAAATCTTAACGGCGAGGTCTAAAGAGCGACGAGTGATAGTCAGACGGGGAATGAAAGCAAATTTAGGTTGATCGAAGTAAACATAGCGATAGCTACTGGCATTGGGTAACGAAGACTGGCAAAGGTTGGAAGAAGCAACGGCAGGATCAGGTGTCTGATTAATCTTTTTAATCTTTTCTGGCGTAACATTAGCAATAGAAGCCACAGGGGTCTCACAAAAAGCTGGTGTTCTCGGTTGATGAGAAACTCCTAGAGTATCGGGAGCAACACTACTGAATAAAAATAAAAAGGCGCATAACAGAAGCAACCAATTAATTTGCTTCCACCAAACGCGAAAGGGAATCCCCGCAACTATAGTCAACAGGATTAATGACCCTGCCAAGACAATTCGCCACCAGGGATTACCCAACACAGGGGCAAGCAAAAAAGTCATTAGCCAAGCTAATTTAACTCTGGGATCTACCTTGTGCAGCCAAGTTACGGGTTGTTCTAAATAAGAGCCAATGGGAAGCGATCGCAATAAATCCATATCTTTTGTCAGAGAAGAAAGAAAAACTAGGGATTAATTTAATCACTGATTATTGGTCATTTTCTAATTTAGCTAAAAGCCAAAAGCTAATAGCTGGGGCAAAGCCCCTTTACTGATTTCTCTGACGGCGAATCTCTCTAGTTGCTGTTTCATGCTCACTTAAAGTTTTGCTGAAGACATGAGTACCATCATAACGTGCGACAAAGAACAGATAATCGGTATGATCGGGATTCAAGGTCGCTTTTAGACTGGCAAGACCAGGAGCAGCAATAGGAGTAGGGGTCAAACCTGTATTCATGTAAGTGTTATAGGGGGAGGGAGTCCCTACCTGGGAATAAGTTAAAGGTTGGTCTGCGGTCTGTCGAATACCTAAACCATATTCTACTGTGGGGTCAGATTCAAGCTTGACCCCCTGATTCAACCTGGCGGTAAATACTCCCGCAATTAAGGGGCGCTCCTTGTCAATCACTGCTTCTTTTTCGACGATGCTGCTGAGGGTGACCCAATCTAACAAGCTCATATTTGGTTTTGCTGCTTTATAGACAGGCAAAGCAGTTTTTTCAAAACGTGTCAGCATTGTGTTGATGATAGCTTGGGGATCATTGGTTAAATCACTGGATATTTTGTAGGTATCAGGATATAAAAACCCTTCTAAAATCGGTAAATTTTGCGGTAGCCAAGGATATTTGTCGTAGGGAATTTTTTTGACTGCCTCGGCAAATTCGGCGGCGCTAAAATAACCTTGGGATTCAAAATATTCTCCCATCTGCATGGTTGACCAACCTTCGGGAATGGTGAAGTTGACCTGCATGATTTTGCCATCCCAAATCTTGCCGGCAATATCAGTTAAAGATTCTTCAGGAGATAATTGATAAGTGCCCGCTTTAAATCCACCAGTAGAGTCTCTAGCTTGTTTGAATTTAGTCCACAGTTTCCAGGCATTGAGGGATTTAACCAAACCAGCATCCGCTAACTGCCCTCCAAGCTCATTTCCCGAAACTCCAGGCTCGACAGTAAATTGCATCTGTTTGGGAGTGCTATTGCTATTACTGCTCCCTGCCACAGGGGCAATGGCACCTTGCCAACCAGCCCAACCCAACAGCGCTGCAACGGCTAGGGAGATGGGGAGAAAGGCGATCACCAACTTTTTGCGAGATTTTTTGCGAGAAACTTGCTTGGTTGTACGCTTTTTTTGAGCAGTCATTTTAAATTAATTTGGCTAACTTCTAGTCATTCATGCTGAGCTTCTAAAAATAAAGCTGGGTTTTATCTTACTCTGGTTTTCTCAAACTGTCTTTTTTTCATCCCTTTGACCCTAGAATGTGGACATTATTATTAGAGTAGCCAAATGTTAGGATCGTTAGTGAACTTCTGGCAAAAAGTATAGAAATGACCACCACTACTCAGAAAATGACTCTAGAAGAGTTTCTTGCTTATGATGATGGCACAGAAAATTTATATGAACTAGAAAATGGAGAACTAATTTGGATGCCTTCTGAGAGCGAAATCAATCGTCGAATTGCCATGTTTTTGCTAGCATATTTGCTTCAACAAGGTATTCCCTCCTATCGATTGACCATGAAGACAGAGGTCGCAGTTAGTGGGACAAGAGTATCTGTGCGGTTACCGGATTTACTCCTGTTATCCGAGGAATTAGCAACGGTACTTGAAGGTGCAAGTAGATCGATTGTGTTAATGGATATGCCACCGCCTCTACTTGCTGTAGAAGTTGTCAGTCCTAATCAGGAAAAGCGAGACTATCGTTATAAGCGCAGTGAATACGCAGCCAGAGGAATTGCTGAGTATTGGATCGTCGATCCGATTCAGCAACAGATAACGATCTTGGAATTGGTCGAAGGTTTTTATGAAGAAAAAGTTTATCGAGGTAGCGATCGCCTTTACTCACCCCTATTAACACAAGTGGATTTGACAGCCGAACAAGTATTACAAGGAAACTAAGAGATTGATTATGGCAATCGCACTTACAAAAAGTCTAAAGAATCAAGGTAATTATAAAGATACGAGGGAAGGAGAAAAAGCGTTCCCCATAACTCATGGTTCTGAGAACTGCCATAACAGCAAATGATTAATTGCCTTAAGCTATTCTTCTGCCAAAAGTTCTTCGAGAATTGGCAAGAGATTCTCTTCGTCGGGGGAAACCAATTCCAGATGATTCTCCGCATCGTACCGAGCAAAAAACAACAGAGGCGTTAAGGGAGTATAAATCCCGTATTTTTGTTCCGCATGAAAGAAATAACAGAGAGATTGTAATTCCTCCTCTATTTCATCATCATCTTCGCCGCTATCGAGGGTTAATACCTGTTCTTCCTCAATCGGCGGCAACTCTCCTGTAGCAGTTAGAGTATAGGCAGTGTGATGTAAATAAAGATTTTGTTCGGCGAGTACCGCTTTGGCATTATCAAAAATTTTGGCGATCGCCTCTTCATCATCCAGCATCGCTGCTTCTAATTCATCTTCACTATCATGATTAATGGTCATGATAATTATGGGAATATCCACAGGCACTAATAATAAATAGGTCAGCTCATCTACTTCCAAAGATTGTTCAATGTAGCAAGGGAGCGATCGCCCATCTTCATCAACAATGGTCAGAGTTTCCTCATCATATTGTTCACTTTGGCTAAACCCAGATGATGGCATAATTTTTAAGCTATAAAAAATTTCCGCTAACTAAATAAACCATTCAATTGACTCCAAGCCTATATTAATTAGGCTGATTGATACGTTTATACGAGACTTCAGAATACCATTTTTTAAGCTGCAAAAGTCAGATTACTTTAGATTTTAACTAACTCGAAGGATGTTTGGCGATCACTTGACAAAGTTGGGGCGCAGACTCTTTGCCCCCCGTGCTTGGCTCCTATTCTGGCTTCGGTTTATAAGTCGAAGCAATTTCCAGCTCTTTAAGCTGCTTTTTGTCTACCCCAGCTGGAGCATTGGTTAAAGGGCAGCTAGCCTGTTGAGTTTTGGGGAAAGCAATAACATCCCGAATGGATTCTTCTCCCGCCAACAACATAACTAAGCGGTCTAAACCAAAGGCGATACCTCCGTGGGGAGGGGTCCCATATTCAAAAGCTTCTAGCAAAAAGCCAAATTTGTTATCGGCTTCTTCTGCCGACAAACCGATCGCTTGGAATACTTCCTGCTGGAGTTCTTTTTGATAGATTCTTAAGCTTCCACCACCGATTTCGATGCCGTTATATACCAAGTCATAAGCCTGGGCTCTGGCAGTGGTAATATCTTTGCGGTCTTCGGGATAAGGGGCGGTAAAGGGATGATGGAGGGCTTCGTAACGTTTCTCGTCGGCATTCCATTCAAACATAGGAAATTCTGTTACCCAAATTAAATTAACTTGCTGGTTATCAATCAAGCCCATTTCTTGCGCAATATACAGACGAAGACGATCTAAAGATTTATTGACGGTGGCGGTGTCTCCTGCCCCAAATAATAGTAGGTGTCCTGGTTTTGCTCCAGTCCGTCTGAGCAATTCTTGTTTCTGCTCTTGATTGAGATTATCTTTGATTGCCCCAATAGTGTCGATTTCGTCATTCTCCCTCACGCGAATGTAGGCAATTCCTTTGGCCCCTGCGGTGACGGCTTCATTAAAGATATCTCCTTTAGGTTTAATTCGCACATTGGAGATGGCATCATTGCCGCCAGGAATAGGTAGCACCTTCACCTGTCCGCCACTGGCGATCGCCCCTGAAAAAACTTGGAATCCCGAATCTTGCACAATATCGGAAACATCCACTAGTTCCATGGCAAAGCGAGTATCAGGACGATCTGTACCGTACCGCGCCATTGATTCACCGTAGGTAATGCGGGGGAACGGAGTTTTTAATTCAATTCCCTTAACGGTTTTAAAAATGCGACTGATTAATCCTTCGTTGAGTTCAATAATTTCATCTTGAGAGAGGAAACTCATTTCCATATCTAGCTGAGTAAACTCTGGCTGTCGGTCGGCTCGTAAATCTTCATCACGGAAACAGCGGGCAATTTGATAATAGCGATCGCATCCTGAAACCATTAGGAGTTGTTTAAACAACTGGGGCGACTGGGGCAGGGCGTACCAATCGCCAGGATTCACACGAGATGGCACAAGATAATCCCTGGCACCTTCAGGAGTTGAACGAGTCAAAATCGGCGTCTCAATTTCGATAAAGTTCTGTTCATCTTCGAGAAAACGGCGCATTGTCTTCACTACTTGGTGTCTGAGCTGAAGATTTTTCGCCATGCGATCGCGTCTCAAATCTAGATAACGATGTTTCAGTCGCAGCTTTTCCCCCACGGTTTCCGTATCGGCAGTAGAAACCTGAAAAGGAAGCTGTTTACTAACTGCATTGAGGACTTCAATGGATTCAGCATAAATTTCTACTTGTCCTGTAGGCAGATTATCGTTAAGAGATTCGGTGGGACGCTGACTAACTCGCCCCACAGCTTTCACTACATATTCGCTACGCAGAGATTCGGCATCAGCATAAGATTTAGGCGTGCGTTGGGGATCGCTAACAATTTGGACTGTACCAGTGCGATCGCGTAAGTCGATAAAGATAACTCCCCCGTGGTCACGACGGCGATCAACCCAGCCAAAGATAATGACAGTTTGGTCTATGTGTTCAGCTCGCAATTCGCCACAGTAATTTGTTCTCATGCCCAGTAGCTAAGTAATTAAGTAAGATACAGCGTCTCTAAGAGTAACAAAATCTGCTCCTTCTTGTTCACTCTTGTTCACTATACTAATTACTTTCATTTCTCAGAGAGAAATAATTCTCTAAATTACGGGACATCTGTAAAAAAGCTACTTACAATGGATTGAGTTTCTGCAAATTGCCAATAATTCAAAGAAAATTTTCAAAGAAAATTTTAAAAAAGCCGCTACACGATTGATCCTGCTAACGATTAGAGCCGATACTCCTGATAATTATGTTTTTACGTTTCCCTCCGAAGGCAGAACCTAATTTGACTAACCTCAATCGAGCTAGCAATTTTAAGTACTTATTTTTGCTTTCGGTTGTGGCAACATTCTTCTGTGTCGGATTTAAGAAAGTCCAACAAATTCACCCCAGTCCTGAAGCATTATTAGTCTTGGGAGGACATGAAGAGCGAGAACGATACGCGGCACAATTAGCCCTGCAACATCCTGATCTGCCGATTTGGATTTCTTCTGGTAGTCCTCAAGGTTATGCTCAGAAGATTTTTCACAATGCAGGGATCGCCAGCGATCGCCTTCACTTTGATTATCGAGCCAAAGATACTGTGACCAATTTCACGACCTTAGTGGATCAACTGAAAGCACAGGGCATAGACAGCGTATATCTGATTACCTCAGAGAACCATATGCGACGAGCCAAAATCATTGGCGAGATCGTCCTTCGTAGTCGGGGAATTGACTTTCAACCGATCTCAGTGCCTTCCCAGAATCCTCCTGAACCGATGGAAAAGACTTTAAGAGATGGGGCAAGGGCTTTTTTTTGGTTAGTTACTGGTCGTACTGAGCCGATTCTAGTTAAGTATGGCGATCGCCACATTGAGCTACTGTAACAAGTAATGGATTCTATCCAACTAAAATTCGTTGTAAGTACTATCGATGAATACTCCTGGTCACTACATTCTGAATCTGGCTTTACTAGGAAAAACCATCTCTCCCAAACATCATCTAGCGATCGCGATCGGGGCAATACTCCCTGATATACCGATATTCGTCTGCTATTTTGTTGCCAAGTTTGTCTATCAGATGCCTGAAAACAAAATTTGGTCAGAAGTCTATTACGAACCTTTCTGGCAAAATCTAGTCGCCTTGTTTCACTCCATTCCTTTGGCACTGATAGGGGCAGCTATTTTTTATCGCCTTGACTATCAACCAGGAATAATTTTGTGTCTCAGCCTAGTCTGCCATTCCCTGTTAGATCTCCCGGTACATCATGATGATGCCCATCGTCACTTTTTTCCCTTGAGCGACTACCGTTTGATCAGTCCCTTTTCCTACTGGGATGTCAATCACTACGGCAAAACTGTTGCTTTGATCGAGATGATCCTAGTCCTGGGAGTAAATCCCCTGGTGTTTGGTTGGCTCTATTCCCCTTGGACAAAAGGCATTGTGATTGCGATTGATCTGTTCTATCTCTTGGGCTATTATCGCTTCTATCTCTTTCTCAGGTAGTAATTACCCATTACCCCATTACCCATTACCCATTACCCATTACCCATTGGTGACAAGTTAAGCAAAAGAGGCATTTGTCAAGACCTGTGACCGAGGGAAAGGAGACAAATCCAGCGGTGGTTTTTGTCGTTTGGGAC
>JBJOPG010000035.1:0-40788 GCA_046050865.1 Cyanobacteriota bacterium | reverse complement strand
CCACAACTTGGACAGGTATGTATTTCCAATGATATTTCTTTCCTCAAATTTATCAAGAATTACCTCTCCAATTTTATCCTATCCTTCAGGGCACTACCCTCGTTTTTACTTGCTGTTTTTGCTCACCGCACAAAAGTTCGACCTGAGTCGCACCAGCTTGAATTGAATTATCCATTAATTCGGCGATCGCGTAAGCTGCATTTTTATAGCCGTTATCTCGCATTGCTTGAACTGTCAAGTGTGCGGGGACGATATCGTGGGGATTAGTTGCCGTGAGTGCTAAAAATTAAATTATCAAAAAATTTAGGGTATTACATTTACATAATTCCCAAAAACGATAAAAAGCAGAGTATACCAAATAAGGTATAATTGTATGACTAAAGATCAAACTTTATGACAGATAAACCGATTTACTGGATCGGCTCATCTAAAGAAGATATTGCTGATTTTCCCACTGAAGCACGTCGTAAGGCTGGATTTCAAATGCGGGCTGTGCAAAAAGAACAATCGCCATCGGATTTTAAGCCTATGTCTACGGTCGGGCAGGGAGTTGAAGAGATTCGTATTCGCACAGACAATGCCTACCGTATATTTTATGTCGCCAGATTTTCCGAAGCTATTTACGTTCTCCATGCTTTCCAAAAGAAAACACAAAAGACTTCCAAAAAAGACATTAAGATTGGGCAACAGCGTTACAAACAACTGACTGAATATCGACAAAACAAAAACTTCAGGTGAAAAAATGGATCGAGAGCAAAATTTTATAGTTACCCAAGGTAGCGATAATATCTTTGATGATTTGGGATTTGACAGATCGGAAGCAGCTAACTTAAAAATCAGAGCAGATTTGATGCTAGCTTTGAAAAAACATATTCAATCTCAAGGTTGGTCACAAGAACAAGCAGCAGAGTTTTTTCAAGAAACGCAACCAAGAATTAGTAATTTAATTAACGGTGAAATTAGCAGATTCAGCGTAGACAAGCTAATTAATATGTTGTCCTGTGCGGGAATGGAAGTCAAAGTAGAAGTTTTATCAATTGTTGCATAACATATAGATTTGTAGATTGATTATTTTGTTTTACTTTTTCTTGTTTTGTAAATATTGCCAACCAAAATAATTGTATTTAGTAATGCGCCTATTACACCTAAAGTAATCATGATCGCAGAAATGTTCATATTGCTTAAAATTATATTTTTCAGATTTTTTTTTATTTATAAACCCAATTTTGATTAAAGCCTTGAACTTGAGCTAGAGATATTAAAGGCTTTAGAGTTTTACTGTATGCATTACTAATAATATTCAGATCGAGTAAATCGTCTGGTTGAGATACTTTTAATTCTGCAATGTAGTCCTCTACATAGTTAAGCCATTTATTTCTTGAATTGTTTTGAGCATAAATTTTTAATCCTTGATACTGTAATTGGACAAAATTTTGAAAATATTTTTCCGCAGGAATATTGTTTGACTTAGATGAATTAACAGATGGAGTTGTAGGAATTAAATTCCATAATTGATCCTGAGCCACGAAAGACCAAGGTAAATAATGATCTAATGAAATATTGTCTTTGTCTAATTCAATCTGAGAATAAATACATTTGATTTTTTCATACTTTAGAATTAACTTCCAATACTTAGTCTGTTTACTTAAAGAATCTCTTTGCTGTGGAATAAATAATTTACTAACTACATTGGGAATATGTAAAGCTTCAAAGGGGAATGAGAGAATGAGGGTTGTAGAGGTTTAAGGAAAGTGACAATCCAAAGGGATGAGAGAAGGCATCGGCAAATCAAATCGAGAGGCTTGACAAACTAAAGTCAGAAAATCCCAAACATCACGCTGTTGAGCTTTGAGCGAAGTTACCACCGAAAGTAAGCGCGCCACAAATTGGCTCCCCGCCAGTGATTGAGAGCCAAAGCTAGTCCTCCGCCAAATCACCGCCTGACGTAAAGCTTGTTCGGCAGCATTATTGGTCGGTTGGACACCAGGAATATCCACAAATGTCCATAGTGCTGGTTCAATTTTGAGTAACTGCTCACAAGTCCGTACCGTTTTCGCCAAAGGTGTGTTCTCATTCTGGCTAATGGGTAATTGGACTGCCGATTCTAATTCAGCTTTAAACCCTTGGCGCAAAGAAACTACCGCAGTCCCAAAATCAGCTCGACTCATCGTGCCATCTCGCACCCGGTGCCACCACCGAAATAAGCGGTGCTGACGCTTAACTAAAGCTAACCCAATCGCTTGAGATACGCCACTGCGTTCAGCCATCGCGGTTAAATCTCGCTTCAGATGTGCCCAACAAACCTGACGTTGCTCAACTGCTAACCAGTTATAGCTACTGTAACGGTCAGAAATCACAATCCCAGCATATTGCTCTCCAATCATTTGTTTGGCTGTCACCTGTCCTCGATTTAAACTCACCTCAAAGATACTAATTAACTTTGTAACCACCACCCATAGCCATCCTTGCCGCTGTTTGGGATTTTGACCATCACAATTCCCTTGACTGAAACTGGTTTCGTCACTGTGAATTTGTGGTTGCAATTGGACGTATTCATGGGCTTGAGTTACTACTGATTCGAGTGCTAGACTCATTTCTTGCCGCAGCCGATTGATACTGCCTACTGAGATCTCAATCCCTAATAACTGTTTTAGTAGTTGCTGTAGTTGTCCGTGGCTTTGACGATAATCGCTACTCAACCAGGCGATTAATGCTGATAATCTTTCGACCTATCCCACTGCTGATACTTCCGATGGCAATTTAGCTCTCGTCTTTTCGCCACAATGTGGACAATCTAATTGATGTAGTCGATGTTCGGTAATTTTGGCAGCGATTGGCGGTACTTCGATTACCTGATGACGATAGGGCTGAGGATCTGCTCCTTCTAGCTCTACTCCGCACACTCGGCAACTACTCGGAATATGTTCGTGAATTTCACTATTGTCTGTGAGTTCGTGAAAGTTCCGCTCGTGTCCTGGATGTCCAAACTGACCACCTCTAACTCTTTCCCCTTTCGCTTTTTTGACCTTGGGCTTTGCTCCAAATTCATCTTTTGATGGTGGTTTTGATGAGTTTTGGCTATTTTGCTTGATTTGCTCTTCGATGAGACTCAAGCGTGCTTTTAATTCTTGATTCTCTGCTAATAATGCCAGCACTATTTGCTGTACTGCGATTGGGGTTCCTTCCCAATCCGCTGTACTTAACGCAATTTTGTCTAGCTGCGGCATCTTTTCCATTTCTTCAATTTACACCAACTTTAGCCCTCCAACTCCTATTTATTCGTTGATACTGGAATGGGTACATCAGATTCAATCTTTACTGTTCCTTTCGCCTTCTTTTTCTCTCTACCACTTTGTCTACCAACAATATCTTGTTCACTTTGAGCCATGAGGGGTTCAAGGGGTTAAAATGTGTCTACCAATCCTCTACCAATTTTAGCTCTAAACCCCTTGAAAAATGCCGAAAATACCTTACTTATTGACAATGGACAGCTATTTAAAAAGGCTTCTGAAAACAACAAAACCTTCTCACAGAGAAGGTTTTCAATGTATCGGAGCGACGGGATTTGAACCCATGACCCCCACTACCCCAAAGTGGTACGCTACCAAGCTGCGCTACGCCCCGTTCTAAGCTATTGACTTTGACTGGTTAGGTTTAATGATCAATATGTAACCAGAATAACAGAAAACGAGCTACCATCACAAGTTCCATCACAAGTTTAATTTCACCTAATAGATAAGGTAGATGTAGATGAGATTGATTATTTAATTGACCATCTATCTGTTCTTTAGCTGATGAAAATAGCTTCGGAATGGAGATGAAGTAGCTTTTGAGAACTTCTGCAATAATAATGTGATGAATTGACAGCAATACCAAATTAGGGGAGAAGAAAATGGTGGAGTGGCAAGTAAGAGGTGTTCGTGGAGCGACAACCGTAACGGAAAATACGGTGACTGCCATGAGTGATGCAGTCCACGAGCTCATCGCTGAAATTGAGGCTCATAATTTATTTCGACCACAGGATATAGTCTGTGTGTTTTTCACTGTCACAGCCGACCTAGACGCGATGTTCCCTGCCGCTGCTGCCAGAAACCGTCCTGGTTGGGATCACGTTCCGCTGATCGATCTACAACAGATGAATGTTCAGGGCAGTCTCGAACGTTGCATTAGAATCTTAATTCAGGTCAATACTTCTGTTGATCAATCGGCGATCGTCCATCGCTATTTACGTCAAGCTCAAATTTTACGTCCAGATTTAGATGTTCAGATGAGTTAATTCGCCAACCCTGCTGACGAATCTCAATTTGTTTATTTTGACGAGTTTCTCAGTAAACATTTACTGGCTAACAGATTTATTTCAGGTGTTTGGAAAATACTGCATTGGTCAATTTTGTTGGCGATCGCTAATGGTTGATGATCTTTTAGATTGGCGATCGCCTGTTGTGCATCTGGCTGAAACTGATTAAGCCAATCGTTTTGTTGGAGATATTCAGGAGCAAAAGCATTACGGTCGACTAGCCAAAGATCTATTTGATATTGCTGGATAAACTGTTTCAAATCTGCTGGACTTGAACTATATTGAGCCTTAATTAAATCCTGGGTGCGCTGACGAATTTGCTTGTAGTAGTCCCAATGGTAAGGAATACTGTATTCTCTGGCGGTTAGAACACTACGTTGAGCAAAGCTGGGAATGAAATCGCCTAACTCACTCAGAGTAGCAATGACCGTATCTTTAGGCTGCTGTCTCAGAAATTGGTAGAGTTCGGGATTTTTTGCCGTCATATAGCCCAGCCTCTGAGGATAAGCTTGCACTGCATAGGTGGGATAGAGTAATGCACCGATCGCGATCGCTATAATGATTGCCTGACGAGTCGGGGAATGAGCAGCAACTTGTTGGCTAAGTTTATGCAAGAGAATTGCGAGGGTGATGCCTGAGAGTAAGGCGATCGCCAGGCGAGCAGTATGTTGGGAATAACGGCTAGGTAGGTGGAGGCGAAATAACATCAGGTGAGCTAAACCATACCAGACAAGTGAAATTAAGATGATTTGCCAAATTATCTGCGATTTAGCTGTAATTTTCTTGGTTAAAGCAAATATTTCAGGAAATTGGCAAACCAAGGGCAGCAATAAGCCAAAAGAACACATCAAAAAGTATTGCCATTCAAAAGGAAAAAAACCACTCTGTTTCCCTACTAGCCAAAAATGCCAGGGGCGATCGCTAAAAAAAGCACTCCTGCCGACGGGAGAAAATTCAGGTAGCTGTCGAGCCTGAGCTAAAGTTATTACCTGACTAAATCCGGCAGTTTGCAGTTTATAAAGACCCACGGTCATCACCGCCACCAACAGTCCTGCTAAATAGATGTATCTACCCTGTTTTTGAGTAATTAAATTAAGGCTGAGAATACCTGCGGAGATTAAAACTACTTGAGGATAGAATAGTCCTTGCAACACAATGAACAGCAAGCAAGGGAATAGTTGTTGGCGCAACAGATAATAAATAAAACCTAAAAATAAGCTATATAAAAAAGATCTGGGGGTTCCCGAAACCAGATCATCTAGTAGCCAAAGATTTTGATTGAGTAATAAGCTGGCAAAAAAACCTGCCAAGGGAACAGGAAAGATTTCTAGAGTGACCAGAAACAGATAGATAGTCGTGCCAACTCCCAACAGTAGAGGCAGGATTTTATTAAAAACTAATGGCTCAAGTCCCAATAAATTACCAAACCAATAAACAAATTTATAGCCAACGGGAGCAACGGAGCTAAAATAATCAGCGATTAAATCATCAGGGAATAGTTCGCGATCGCCTAGCCTCTGTAGCCAGAAAACGTGCTGTCGAGCATCATCTTGAATTGTATAGTCCTGGAGAGATAGCCCAAACCCCGATAGGCTAAACAAGATCGCCGTGACAATACTTGCAACCAAGTAAAACCTATATTGATTCAATTCTGAATATCCATTTTAAGTACATTACGCCATTACATTAAACTATACGCTTTCCCTAAAATATTGACTCAAAGCATTGAGAAATTTTTGTAAATTGCCCAATAAACTCACCTTCTTCTTCGTTGGCTTGCTCTCACTATCACTATCTGCCGTTTGAGGATTAGTCAATTCGATCATTAACCGCTCTAGATCTTCTCCCATCGGTTTAGTGGTTAATTTTGTTGCCAGTTCATAACCAGATTCTCGCTCTAGCCAGACTTGCCAAAGTGAGGGGTGACAGCGCAAAATTGCCCCTGATTCTAGAGGACGGAGGTAGTAGCAGGAATAGATATTTTTAATAAAGCGATCGCGTAACTGTCTTGCGGCTAAACCAATCCCCACCACTGCCACATCTTCTAATTGGGGAATCAAAAAAAGTACTGGGCGATCGCCTGCTAGTTGACTGAGTTTTTCGGCTCTTTCTACTTCTACAGATGAAGGACAAGCCACAATAAACATCTCATCTTCTTCGGCAATTTGGGTTTCAATGGGGGTAAAACGGCTCCCCATATCCGTAACCGCAAACGGTTTTTCTCCCCAATTACGATTGGCTAGAGCTGCTGCCCCTGTATCGGGAAACATCACCTTCACCCTGGTACCACTGTCGGCAAATAGTTGAGCAAACTCTAAGGCTAAGGCTTCGGACTGGAGGGCAATTTCTGGCACCACCAATTCTACTTGAACTAGTTTATAACCATCGGCGATCGCTGCTTGGGTAGCCTCTTTTGCCTGTTCTACTGCTGCGTCTAGAGTTTCGGGAAAGGTATTCATCAATAATTAATGGGAGGAATTATGTTTATTTTAGCGATCGATGCTCCCTTTAATTGCTAAGTATTTTTACTGTCTAATTAACCTTTAAAAGCTATTAACCGGGGAGAAGCCCCTTTATTCCTCTTCATCCCAGTCAACATATTGTGGTGGGCTTGCGCCTACCCGTTTGGTAATGATGGGATAACGCTTTTTCGGTGTTGGCTTCTTGATGTCCATGACATCGATTTGATGCCTCCAGTCATCACCAAAATCAAACCAGTAACCAAAAGCCTGATCTTGTTTCAACTTCAGGGAACCAATTTTGGTCTTTGCCACATCACCTGCCTGTTGATTTTCTTCAAGTTCATTCATAAATGCCATGGACAATCCATAACGTTTAGTTTTCGGATCGAAGGGCCCATTGCCACCAATCTGAAATTCGTACATATGCTCTTCTTCTCGCTCAAAAGCTTTGAAAATAGTCTGATGAAGAGTCTTTAAGGTTTGTTCAGACCTAATTTCTATGGTTCGAGAAATAACTGGGTTTTGCTTAATAAACGCCTCAGTTACGTTTCCACTGGTAAGGAAGACTTCTAAGACATAAACTTGATCCTGGATTAATTCTTCTTCCTCGACTTCAAGTTGTTGGTTTTCTTCTGGTTCTGGTTCCGGTTGGCGATCGCCAGGAAGATAGGGAATGATACCCTTTTCAAATGCCTCTACTTGGATCGCGCGGGGTGCATTCCGAATATCCATGATGAATCCATTCACAGAAACCATCCAAATAAGGGGATTATCCTCAACTCTACTCGGTAAACACCAATTAGGACACATGTAAGACATTTTCATCAAGTCGCGAATCTCTTTAGATTTACCCTGTCCCGTACTTTGTCCTACTCCAAAATGTTTGTAGAGTTCCGTGGCTTTCATATGGGGGGTTTGGGATGAATCAAAGAGAAAATTCACCATCCCCAAGGCATGAACTACGCCACAAGCCCAAGTTTTAGCTTTGCCCCGCACCAAAGGAGATGGACGCTTGCGACACAAAGCAGCCGTTAGCTTGCGAGACATTGACCCATATTCGGTATTGAGATGAGTCGAACAGAAAGCATCGGTAAGAGCAGTAATTTCGGCAAATTTAGACTGCATCTGCTTTGGTACTTTGTTCTCCGATTCAGTCATGACTAAAAAAACAGGCTAGGATTTAATACCCTTCATAGTAACAGTACCTCTATTTTCCAAGTCTCTTTTTTTACCAACCGTCTTGTTCGACATCTTGTTCGTGCCAAATTTCAATATCCAAATCCGCAAGGTAAATCACAGCATTATTAATTTGTTGAGCCGTACCTATAAGTTTAAGGTCAAACCAGCCATCTCCCTGACCATGCTTACCTAAAATTGCTGCCAGAATAATAACTTTGACCTGATATTCTTTTAGCTCAAAAAGTTGTCTCCCATGCGATTCAGTTGGATTCGACAGAATCAGAATCGTTCAAAGTACCGTAACTATCTTTTTATATAGGTTTGAGCAAGTTCTTTCAATTGATGTTGACGTTTTTTTATACCTGGAGTAATTGACATCCCCAATTTCCTCAATACTTGTTCCCATCGGTATACCCAATCATGTCTAAGCAAAGAATTTACCACGTTATCAGTCTGGATCTGCTTTAAAAGTTCTGGCTGCGAATCAAGTTCAGCAATGATGTTGACAATGTTGTGTTCATCAAAGTCAATGGGAATTATGGCATTATCCCAATCGAAATAATGTTTAAAAGCTAGATTATCGGGAGGACAGCCAAGCAAAACACTTCCTGCTGCTGCTCCTTCAAAAAAACGGTAGCCAATTTCTTGCTGTCCATGAGTTTCTTGCAGCTTATTTACTTTGGCGTAATTAGTAATGAAGTAACGGCTACTCTTAAGCAAATTAGCAATTAAAGTTCGATGTTCTTGATGGCGATCGCTACGCTGTAAAGTACTGCTAACATGGTCATAATAGTAGAAAAATTCTGTCTGCTCGGCTAATTCTAATAAAGCTTGATGAACTACCTCCGAACGTCTGCCTAAAGTCAGAAGATCGATTGATCGATGACTTTTTTGACCATCTGAACAAAACTTGACTGCGTTAACTCCAGGAGGAAGATAGATGCAAGGACGATTAATCATTTTCTGAACATCATCTACTATCTCAGAGTGACCAAGACAAATTAAGTCGAAGTCTTGAAAAAATCGAATAAAATTCTTCAGCTTTGATAAATCTTTATGCCAAATCTCAATGAGATAGCATACAGAAACTTGGCATTTTTTGCGCCAGTTTTTTAATAAATTAATTGAAGATAAATTATAAGGAAAATCTAAAATTGTCAAGAAAATATCATATTCTTGTTCTAAATAAACAGACTGAAAATATGGATTCAGATTAACTATAGATTTAAAGTATTGGGTGCTATTTTTGACAAACTTTTTAACCATTTTCTCTCTGAAGTTATATCGTGGAGGTGAAATAACATCAGCCAGGTCAACTTCATTAATAATATCTTCAAATTCAAATAAACAAGAATTGAAAATGAAATTTTCTATCTTTCGCTGTGACCATACTAGAACGCGAGATTCTTGATGACTAAACTCGTTGATATTGAACCCCATAGATTCTTTTAAAAGTTTATGAGAAAAATTATAGTTATGCTTAACAGTTAAGCCAGATAATCAATAATAGTAATTATACATCACTTGAATATTGCGAACCGTAAATTTTGAGCAGCAAAAATTAATTAATCTGTCTTTTTTTCTTAACTGCAATCACCTGATCAAGATTAATAGTATTTGTCGATGTTAAATACTTAAATGTAGAAACCTACCATGAATAAACATGATTTGATTCAACAGTTATCTCTCACTGAACACACTGAAGGGGGATATTTTGTCGAAAGCTATCGTTCGGCGACAGTCTTACCTACTAATCGAACAGGAGGCGATCGCAGTCTACTGACTTCTATTTATTATTTGCTGACGGATGATCGTCCGATTGACCACCTACATTGCAATCAATCAGATATCCTCCATTATTTTCAGGCTGGTTCCGCCATTACCTATTTACTGGTTAGTCCGGCGGGGAAACTGGAAAAAGTGAAGTTAGGGCTTGATTTTGCGCAAGGAGAAGTGGGGCAGCTCCTTGTTCCTGGGGGCTACTGGAAAGCTGCGGTTTTGGAATCTGGAGAATATGGCTTATTGGGAGAATCCGTAACACCAGGTTTTGATTACCGTGATATGTCCCTTGCCCAGGCTGATACTTTCCAAGCCTCTTTTCCCCATCTTTGGTCGGAGTTATCTAAATACATTAAATCTTAAATCACTAGATCTAACTCAGATTCTTACCAACCATCTTGTTCGATATCTTGTTCATGCCAAATTTCAATATCCAAGTCCGCAAGATAAATCACAGCATTATTAATTTGTTGAGTCGTACCGATAAGTTTGAGATCAAACCAGCCATCTCCCTGACCATGCTTACCTAAAATTGCTGCCAGAACAATAACTTCAACCTGATATTTCGAGATTAATTGAGAAATAATTGGTTCTTGATGATAACTCTGAGGCACTCTGATTTGTAGCTCAACTTGTGTTTCTCGATTGTCTGCTATTTGATTATCTACTAATTGATTTTGTGCCAATAAATGAAGATTATTCACGGATCATCCTCCTAGGTTATTTCTTGCTGCATTGTCTTTGTATCTTAAAACATTTAGGAATAAATTACAATTCATTGCCAAATATAAAAACTGAAATAAACTTTGTTCTCTAAATTACAAAGTTGGCGATCGCAAAGGGTTCCCGGAAGCAAATCGCGAAGCATCGGAGGAGTCTAATCGCCGAGATGGTCGTCTTTTAACATCTGTGTGATTTTTTCTGATCTTTGGGAGTATTTGATAGATTAAAATGTCAATTGTTGGCATTATTCAGGTAAGAGTCCTTGAAATCTCTCAATTTTTTAAACAACGCGCGTTCTCACAATCGTCAGTTTGCCGTAATTGGGTTGGGGCGTTTCGGCAGAGCAGTCTGTACTTCCTTGCACAAGATGGGTTTTGAAGTCTTAGGTACAGATATCGATGAAAAGTTAGTCTCGCAGGTTTTGACCCAAAAAGTTGCCTCCCATGCGATTCAGTTGGATTCGACGGAACCCGAATCTCTCAAAGAAGCAGGTATTTTTGAAGTTGATACTGTCATCGTGGCGATCGGTAATTATCTCCAAGAGAGCATTATTACTACCCTGAATGTCAAAGAGGCAGGAGTGGAGTATGTAGTCGCCAAAGCATCGTCGGAAATCCACGGCAAAGTGTTACGAAGAGTTGGTGCAGATCGGGTGGTCTTCCCAGAAAATGAGGCTGGTTGCGCCTTAGCTAGTACCCTAACCCAACCTGGACTTTTAGAAAGATTTCAGTTAGACACAGAAAGTAGTATAGTCGAAATTTTGACACCCGATGAATTTCACGGTCAAACTTTAGCTCAGCTAGATTTGCGTAAGCGCTATGGAGTTAATGTTTTAGCAATTGGTGATGGTGAAAAATTTGTCACGAATCTGAATCCAGGGCAAGTATTTAAGAAGGGATTAGTGATGGTTGTAGTTGGTAGCAATGCAGATCTTCAACGACTACCAATTAAATCCGCTAAATAACTGTTCGTAGTTTATCTGTACTTGATGTATCTAACTAGAGGCGCTGGTATAAAAGCGGAGGGCAAAACGCCAAAAAAGAATTGAGAACACAAACAAAATCCCCGATAAGATAGCGGCGCCGATACTCCAACTCAGTTCGCTACGGTGCAGCATCGCTTGGGCGGGGACAGTGGTTAAAAAAGCAACAGGAACAATAAAAGTAAAGAAAATACGATAGATAGCAGGGTATGCCACCATCGGATATCGCCCTGCTTCTAATAAGCCTCGCAACACTTCCGTGACGTTGTAAACCTTGACAAACCAAATACTAGTTGCTCCTAAGATAAACCACAGGCTATAGAGAATAATTACGCCAAAACCCAAGGGAATTAGACTTGCCAAATAATTATGCCAAGCTAAACCCAATTTATTGCCCGCATAAACTATCAAAATTGTCCCAAACAGTAAATCGGGGAAGCCCCAGGGAGAAATAGTCTTAGTAGACAACCAAAACTGGCTACTGATGGGTTTGAGTAGCACAAAATCGAGAGTGCCCTGTTCAACCTGCTTGACAATACTATTTAAATTAGGCACCAGGAAAGTAGCAGAGAAGCCCTGTAAGAGAGTAAACAAACCTAACACGATCGTTGCTTCCTGCCAATTCCAACCAGGGAAAGTGTAACCAGTGCGATAAAACAGAGATAGTCCAAATAGACTGCCCACTAAATTAGCCATACTGGTCACCGTGGCGATCGCAAAATTAAGTCGATACTCTAATTCTGTGGCGATCGCCGTAGACCAAAACAACCTGAGAACTTTGAGATAGCGTTGCATAATTTACTAGTTATTCTAGCAACTGGCTAATTATGTAGTAGGTAGTGGGTAGTGGGTAGTAGGTAGTGGGTAGTGGGTAGTAGGTAGTAGGTAACATCAGTTAAAAACTAAAAGTGGTTCGCAGCGCACCAATGAATAAATCATCATTGGCATCATTATTATCTGGTTTGTTAACGTAGATGACCCCAGGGGTAATGGCAATATTATCATTGAGCTGATATTGATAAAAAGCCTCAGCGTGCAAAGATTTTTCTTCATCTTCACCAAATCCTGCGGTATCAATACTAGAACTGCTAACCCAAGGTTCCATGCCGATAATAATTCCCCCCATGCTGCCTTCTTTACCCAAATCAGGAAAGGCTAAAGTAGCTGCCCAGTTCCAAATACTTTGTGAGCCTCGTTCCACCGTTTGTCCATCGACATTGACAGCATCTAGGGTTCTAACTTTACTTAAGCCACCCCAGCCACCAATCACCAGGCGATCGCTCAAGGCATAAGAGAATTGTGCGCCATAAGAATTACTTGAGGTTGGTACACCCCCCTCAAACACTCCAGGAACTAAAGGATCGGCATCTTCTCCCGGTTCAGTAAGGGATTTGATATTGGCTAAATCACTACCAACTCCTGTATCGCTTTGGTTGTAACCATTAACGTAAGTCAGCGCAATACCGAGCTTTTCAAAAGGAGTAATCGTTAACTGTCCAAGGGCACTATAAGAACCATTAAACAAACCAGCACCCTGATTAGGGTCACTGGCTTCTCCCGCTAAATATCCAGCACTTAACTCCAGCTTGTCACCAAAGCTGTGGATAATTCCTAAACCTGTTTCCCCTGGAGGAGAATAAATTGGACTGCGGGTGCCAAAAGCCGAAATTGCTCCAGACCCACCATCCCCATCTAACACGCTGACAGTGTTGGCAATATCATCCGCTGCCAGTCCTGCGGCCCCAATTAAAACATGAGTGTTTTCCCCAATCGGGCGATCATAAAATAAGACTTCTAAACCTAATTGATTATCCGCAGGTTCCGCAAAAGCGATTTCTCCCTGGAATGTCCCCGTGGTTTCAGAAAACTCAGGAAAGTTCCCTGTAGATAAACGGGTAAACAATAAATCATCTCCCGAAAAGCTGGTTTCTAACTCCAAGCGGGTGCGATGACCAAAGACGGGTACTTTATCGATATCATCATCATCAGCACCTAGATCTTCGTTTGAACCGCTCACTACGCTGGCAACGCCAAAAATTGATTGCCCCACCAGTTTAGTAGTGGTGGAGAACTGACTATCTTCGAGGACGGCAGTTCTGCTCTCAATCTCGTCAACTCTGCTCCCTAGGGTAGCTAATTCTGCCTCAAATTCTTGGTTTAATTTATTGATCGCTTCGATATCTTCTGGATTCACAGAGCTTTCGGAAGAAGCAATTAAGCGTTCAATTTGATTTAAACAAGAGTTTAAACCGGCGGCAAATTCATAACGAGTCAAAGATTGATTACCGCGATAAGTTTGATTGGGAAACCCAGCGATACAACCATAGCGATCCACTAAGCTACGCAAGGCTTCATATGCCCAGTCTGTCGGCGAAACATCCCGTAACTGATTGACGTTAGTTACTTGCCCCAGCTGGTTATTCTGATTATTTTGATTTTCTTGTCCGTATTGTTCGATTTGTTGAAGTAGTTGATTGCTCTGAGCCTGGGCAGGATTGCCATAAATTCCTGTTACCAAAGCTGCAAAAATAATTGGGGCTATTTTAGCCATAATTTTAATCATAATAATCCTCACACACAGTAAATAGACAGTAGATAGATATAGTAGCGATAATGATTTTCTTGATCTAAGAGAATTATTCTCTGATTTGAAGTTTATTACCAAGACCAAAAAATTGCTACCTAGGATACCAAGTAGGATACCAAATTACGCATTGAATAATTTTTCAATTTCTCATCTTTGATAGTCCTGTCTTGAGATGCAACAGAAGCTCTCATTGCTTTATAGAAGAGCCTTTCTGCTTCAGACAAGTCGAGCTGTAATTGTGGCGTGGAAACGTCTTGGCGATCACCTTTTCTGGTCTCAAGCAGGAAATTTATTTTGCACTACTTACTTAGCTCTGCCCATTCTTCAGGCAGCAGGTTAGCCATGACCTCAAAGCCACCGTTACCATCAGGCTTTACTACATAAGCCATACCTTGAGGATCGGGATAGATGCCAGTTGCTGATTCAAAAATATCATCGTGCCCCACAATAACGTCGTTAGTACCATCTTCTGGTACAGCAGTGAGTAGGGGTGTTACGTTATCCTTCATCTGTTCCATCTGTTCATCGGTATAGTCCTCAAACGGCAGAAAGTTTAAAGCAGAATCTTTTTCATAATCACCAAAAGCCACGGCGGCGGTAGTCCAAGCACGACAGTACTCACTGGTGGTAACTTTGCCCACAGGAATTTCGGCTGCGAGGAAACTATCGCCAATTTCTAATGCTTGTTGCACCCCAACTTCACTTAATACTCTTTGAGTTGAGCAATCATTCACATTTGCTGTTACCTGATCGGCGTAATCTTTCTCGGTTTGAGTATGTCTAAAGTAGATTACGTAACCACCCGATTGCAGTTCACTTAATAATTCTGAGCTACTCATTTTATCTTCAAAATCTGCGTTTGCTTGCTCTCCAGGGCTTAGTTCTTCGTCGCCTTCTCCACCTTGAGCTATGGTCGTGGTATTGATCTGATTTTCGGTGATCGGGCTTTGCCCAAGCTGCGCGATCGCTGATGGTGACTCCCCTGCTTCAACCGTGTTGCCAGACAGACCAATTGTTGTCACTAATCCGAGTGCTAAAAATAATTCTATTGATTTCATTTTGATAAGATTCCACTCAATCCTATTAATCCTAGAACTTTTGAGAATACATTTAATGAGAAAATTTGTCAAATAGTAGTCTTAACAAAATTAATAAAATAAGCTAAAAGGTAGGTTGAAA
Organism: Cyanobacteriota bacterium; assembly: GCA_046050865.1. GTDB lineage: Bacteria > Cyanobacteriota > Cyanobacteriia > Cyanobacteriales > Xenococcaceae > Waterburya. The sequence goes on along the minus strand of JBJOPG010000035.1, from coordinate 25,600 downwards.
ATAGGTTAAAAAATGAATTGCAGCTTGATGCTCCAAGACTTAGATTGATCACGCACAATTTCTATTTGCTTAATAAATTCGCGAAAGTAAAATCGTCTTTCTGCTTCAGACAAGTCAAGCCAGAATTGAGGTAGGGAGACAGCTTGGGCGATCGCCTTGAGATTACCTGGAGGTAGTTGGGCGATGGTGATTTCTAGCTGGGCAATTTCGGCTCGCAGTTTATAGGTGCGCAGAGTGATGGTTTCAGGGTCGAGGATACCTTGTTTTTCCAAGGCTGGTAGTTGCTGAAGTATTGTTTGCTTCTCGATAATTTGCTGTTTAAAAACTTTATCAATAGTTGATTCTTGAGGCAGTTCTAACTGAGCAACAGCCAAAGGTAACTCAACACAAATCTGAGTAATGGTTTGAGCTAAAATTTGACCATAGGGAATCCCTTTGCACTTGGGCTGTTGAGGACATTTTGAACAACGCAAGTATAAATATTCGCTCTTATGGTTATGTTGGGTCACAGAAATAATATTCATCCCTAATTGACACTGCTGACAGGTAACCAATCCCGCCAGAGAACGGGGTGCGCTAGCCGTACGGGGAGGTAAGGCACGATTGCGACGCAGTAGACGATCTATTTGGGCCGCTTCTTCGGCATTAATGATTGCTGTGTGGGTATGAGAAATGATCGACTGATTTTTGGATTGTTTTTTATATTGTAAATTCCCTCGATACACAGGATTAAGCAGCCAGTTCCGCCCTGTGGTGGGGGAAATTTTTTTACCGTAACGCTTTTCTAAATAACGGACTGCACCCCGCAATGAACCAAATAAAATAAATCTTTCAAAAAAATCTTTGACCACTGGAGCCGTACTTTTATCCACCAGATAACGGTCTTGCCCTCGACGATATCCGTAGGGAGCTTTGCCAGGGGGGGGCAACATTTTCAACCGATTGCGAGCATGACCCTGCTCGATACGGGTTCGCTGTTGATTAAGCTGAACTTCTTGCAGTAAATTACTTAATTTCAGCTTCAATTGTTGATGATTAAACTGACTCCATTGGGGGGAGCTATAATCTTGTTCCGTAGTAATAATTTCCACTCCCCAAGACTCTAATTGATTCAGGCGATCGCAAATTGTCTCAATATTGTCCCCTAATTCCTCAAGACGACGCAGGAGCAAATACCTAGGAGCCTCCAAGGCACAATCTTTAATTAACTGTTGTAACTGTTGATGTGCTCCTATATCTTGATAAACGCAATCCACTTCTAAGCCCCAAATATTCTCTTCAGGAGCTTTTTCTAGCAAAGGATCACTATATAAATAGGCGACAATTTTCATCAAGTAATTTTATTCAGCCGATAGTCAAAAACCAGTCAATTAACAAGGTAGTCCATCCAAATTGAGAACTGCCGTCAAACTATATTAAGTATCATTTTATGTATTTTCATAATGTAATAAGAACCAAAGGAATTAAATAAAAATTAAATTTGTTTTAGGAATGCAATCTGCTGCTAAATTTTATTATGGGCACAGTGATTTAGCAACTATGGAATTACATCAAAAAACCTTATTAGAAAAAAGAAGCTTTTTTTTATTACCAAATAAGCTCAAACTTTATCTTGAAAATGGATCAGGGCAACACGAGAATTACATCAGTTATGAAAACCTCAAAGGTGAAGCTAAAATAAGCTGTAATCGCAATCCAAAGTTACTTTTTATAACTATTTTCATGATTACGTTCTCAACTTGTATTTTATTACAAAGTTTGATTGTCAATCAAGGATTTGTTTATACTGTTTTACCGTTAATTGTTGCCTTTTTGTCAGGAATTTTATATCGATATCGGCAACAAAACTATATTATTTTAGAAACTTGCGATCGCCGAAAAGTTGTCTTCCTACAAGACAAACCAAATCGTCAAGCTTTAGAGCAATTTCTGGCACAACTATGGCTCCAGCGCAAGCAATATTTAAGAGAAAAATATTTTTATATTAATTATGATCGCGATTTAAGACAGCAAACAGACAGGTTAAGGTGGTTACTGGAACAAAACGTAATTAGCAACAAAGAATATAGATCTGCCCAAGAAGACTGGATCATTGACCGCAGTTATCAGTCTCATTAGATACAGTCTTGTTAGATAATAAACTTCTAGCAGGGATGATATCGGGGTTAGGGACAAATTTATGAAGTTGGCGATTATTGGCGGTGGATATGTCGGTAGTGCAGTAGCCCGTTTATGGCACGCAGCAGGAAATGAAGTCACTGTGACCACCACTACCACCGATAAAGTAGGAGCATTAGAGGCGATCGCTTCGAGAGTAGTGTTGTTAGAGGGTCAGGATTCTGAGGGGCTGAAACAGGTAGTAGCAAACCAAGATGTCGTCTTACTGAGTGTCGGCTCCAAGCAAAGAACTCCCGAAGTTTATCGTCAAGCTTATTTGGAGACGGCACAAAACCTAGTGATGGCAATCAAAGCTAGTGGTGGAGTTAAACAGCTTATTTATACTAGTAGCTATGGCATTATTAATCATCAGGGTGGTGATACCGTTGATGAAACCGTGGTGGTAAACCCCCAAGACGAATTTGGGAAAATTCTCGCTCAAACAGAGCAAGTCGTACTCTCATCATCAAAAGACCAGGTTAAAACCTGTATTTTGCGCCTAACGGGGATATACGGCCCAGGAAGAGAGTTGATCAAGATCTTTCGCCAGATTGCCGGCACAACTCGCCCAGGTACAGGAGAAAGGTACAGCAATTGGGTTCATTTAGAAGATATTGTAGGGGCGATCGACTTTGCCAAGGATCGTCAGCTACAAGGAATTTATCATCTCAATAGCGATGAATCAATGACTAGCAAAGAATTTTTTCAGCGATTATTTGCGGCGCATAATCTACCTGCTGTCACCTGGGATAGCTCCCAAACTTCCCTTCGTAGCTATAATCTGAAACTATCCAACCAGAAGCTCAAAAGCGCAGGTTTTACCTTAGCTCATCCGAACATTGAGTTCATCTAAGGTTGCGATACTTCTCGTTTGATGAATCCTAATTAATCTATAAGATTAGGTTAGCTACCTACTACCCACTACCCACTACCCACTACCCACTACCCACTACCCACTACCCACTACCTACTACCCACTACCTACTACTGTCGTTTCCAATTCATAATATCCCAGGTTCGCATATCCCAGGCGGTAGGTTGATAGCCTGTCAAACTGTTACTAAAAGCCATTACGTCAGCTCGATGGACTAACGGAATAACTGCCGCATCTTTGATTAAAAGGTCATTCATCTCGATAAATAACTGCTGGCGCTTTTGGGGGTCTAATTCTTGACTCGCTGATTGCCACCGCTGGTCATACTCAGGATTACAATAACGAGCAGCATTATCTCCAGACCAGTTATTTGCCTGTTGAGGAATCTGGGAGCAGGTCATAAAGTTCATATAAGCAGTAGGATCGGGATCGGTGTTGCCAGATGTGTACATTTGCAGGTCGGCATAAAAATGCTCTACGGTATCGTTATTACTAGAGTCACTGGAAAAATAAACCCCAGGGTCAATGGTTTTCAGTTCCATTCCGATTCCAATCGACTGTAAACCCTGTTTAACAACTGCTTGGGTTTTTTGGCGCAAGGGGTTAACCGAAGTTTGAAAGACCAGCTGCATTTCAATGCCATTTTTGTCCCGAGTCCCATTGCCGTTGGTATCTTTCCAGCCTGCTTGGTCTAATAACTGTTTAGCTTGTTCTAGATCATATTTGTAACTAGTGTTAGTTGATGCGTATTCTGATGGAGCAACTAAAAAATTGGCGGTGGCTTTCCCGGTAACACCATATAGCTTCTGGGCAATAGTGTCGCGATCTATAGCTAATTCTAAAGCCTGACGGACAGTGCGATCGCTTAAAAAAGGATGGGGGAAATCAAGGCTAGAACGTTCTCCCGAAGGGGCTACTTTGTTAGGATCGCTAAAATTAATAACAATCCGCTCCATCTGCGCACCATAGTTAGAGACCACTTCTCCCTTACCAGCGGTGGCTAATTTATCTAACACAGGAGCTTCCACCTGGAGATTATAGGCAAAGTCAGCATCCCCAGTCTGGAGAACCGCTCTGGCTGCGGAGGTGGCATCCCCACCACCTTTCAGTTCAATCTTGGCAAAGTTTAATTGCTGGACTTGACGAAACTCAGGATTTGCCTCGTAAGTCACTGTATCCCCTGGACGAAAGTCAACAACACGATAAGCTCCTGTTCCGACAGGCTTAAGATTGCCTGGTGCTGAACGAGCATTCTCTCCATTAAAAGGTGCATAAAGATGCTGAGGCAGAATCATTCCCTCGCCACCCACAAACACTAACGACCAAGCAGGATTCACCTCTTTAAAGTTGATTTTTACCGTATGGTCATCGATCGCCTCAACACTTTTGACCACCTCATAAGTTCCCGCTGAAACCGCTCCTACCTTGGGATTACTGAGAAACTTATAGGTAAAAACTACATCTTTGGCTGTAAAAGGCTTACCGTCAGACCATTTAACATTTTGTTTTAGCTTCCAAGTAACAGATTTACCATCCGCAGCAACTCCGCCGTTTTCCGCTGTCGGTATTTCAGCAGCTAAGAAGGGAATCAATTTACCTTGATTATCAAAGCTCGCCAAAGGCTCTAGGGTAATCCGTGCCGCTTCCGCATCCTTAAATCCTGTGGAGAGATGGGGATTGAGAATTGTTGGAGCTTGCCAGTAAAGTAATTTCAAAGTGCTGTCTTGATTATTTTTCGTCGCACTATTACAAGCCATCATGGCAAGAGTTAAACCTAATGAGACGCAAAATCTAGCTACAAACCTATCGGCAATCACTTACTATTCCTCAATCCACTGTTAACTATGGATGATACTCGATCTCATCTTGATTTGTAACCTGGGGGTCATCTCTGCCCAATTTCACTAACTTTATTGGACAAACCTAAGAAGATATCAAGAAGATACTAGATCTCTAGTTAGTAGCTCTCGCAAGATTGCAAAAAGGATATATCATGGCATTTACTACGGCAGGTGATAGTAAGTAAATGCAGAAACAAAGACTCTACATTATTCTAATTTTGGTATTGGTCGCAACGGCGATCGCCATTCTGATCAAGATTCCCCCCCAGCTAGGACTAGACCTGAGAGGGGGGGCACAGTTGACGATCCAGGTAAACCCCACTAAAGAAAATCCCAACGTCAAACCAACAATTAAGGACGTTGAGGCAGTGCAGCGGGTTCTGGAAAATCGGATCAACGAGTTTGGGGTATCCGAGACTACGGTACAAACTATCGGCGAAGACAAAATATTGATCCAAATACCAGGAGAAAGCCAACCTGAAGAAGCGGAACGACGCTTAAAAGGAACGGCTAAATTGGAATTCAAACAGCAACGCCAAGGCACCGAAGGGGAATTTATCGCGGAAAATCAAGTCAAACAACAGAAGAGCATAGAACTGGATATATTGAACCAGGGGCAGCTAAAACAGGCAAACCAGGAGAAAATCGCCCAAGTAAAAAAATCCCTGGATGAATCCAATAAAGCGATCGCTGGCTTATTTGAATCCGTCGGTTTAACTGGCACAAATCTGACTGATGCTCGTCCTCAACCCGATGCAACGGGCAATCGGTGGGAAGTCGCGATTAACTTTAATGATGCTGGGGGTAAGAAATTTGCTGAGTTAACCAAAAACTTGGCAGGAACTGGTCGGAGTATTGGTATTTTCCTGGATGATGATCTTCTCAGCGCTCCCGTAGTGGGGCCTGAGTTTGCCTCTACTGGGATTGCGGGTGGTCGTGCCGTCATTACAGGCAACTTCGACCTGGAAGAAGCCAAAGATTTGGGTATCCAAATTAAAGGTGGTTCCTTACCTTTCCCCGTTTCGGTGGTGGAAAATCGTACCGTCGGCGCAACTCTGGGACAGGATAGTATCCGTCGCAGCATCATTGCAGGTAGTGTCGGCTTGTTCTTAGTCTTAATCTTTATGGTGGTTTACTATCGTCTACCAGGGGCGATCGCCGATGTGGCTCTGATTGTTTATGGTTTGCTCACCATGGCTGCTTATGCCCTAATCGGGGTTACTCTGACTCTCCCAGGCATTGCAGGCTTTATTCTCAGTATTGGGATGGCGGTAGATGCTAATGTACTAATTTTTGAACGCACTAGAGAAGAAATCAAAGCAGGAAAAACCCTCTACAAGTCAGTCGAATCAGGGTTTTTCCAGGCATTTTCCAGTATTTTAGACAGTAACGTCACTACAGCGATCGCTTGTCTCGCTCTGTTATGGCTAGGTTCGGGTCTGGTTAAAGGTTTTGCCATCACTCTTTTGATTGGAGTCGTAATTAGTATGTTTACCGCCATTACCTGTAGCCGGACTCTCATGCTGTTAGTAGTGTTGAGCAGCAAGAAAATCCGTCAAAAACCAGAATTATTTTGTCCCAATATAGATTCAGCTACTAATTCAGTTACTAGTAATTAATCAAGTCATGAAATTTAGAGTTACCCAGAAACGAAACTTATGGTGGGCAATTTCAGGAGCAGCAATGCTCGCCAGTGTTGCTGCAATGATATTTTCCTTTATTACCCTGGGCGCTCCGCTTCGCCCTAGTCTGGACTTTGTTGGTGGTACTCGTATCCAGATTGCTCGTGATTGTTCCGTCCCCAGTAATTGTGACCAGCCTATAGATGCGGCTCAGGTAAGAGAAGTACTAAATCAGCAAGAATTAGGCAACGGCACAATTCAGCTCATAGGAGAGGATCAACAGATTCTTTCTGTAAGAACGGAAAATCTTGATACCGATCGCCGTGAAGCATTATTAAATTCTTTAACTGATCTCATTGGTGCATTTGACAACAAAACCCTTCAGATTGATTCTGTAGGGCCAACAGTTGGCGAAGAATTGTTTGTTTCAGGGATATTGGCGTTATTAGTTTCTTTCTTTGGCATTATTGTCTATTTAAGTATTCGCTTCCAGTTTGATTATGCCCTGTTTGCGATCTTGGCATTGTTTCATGATGTGCTGATTACGGCAGGGGTATTTGCGCTCTTGGGAGTAACCATGGGTGTTGAAGTAGATAGTTTATTCCTCGTTTCACTCCTAACTATTGTTGGTTTCTCCGTTAACGACACCGTAGTAATCTACGATCGAATCCGCGAAAACCTAGCAGCTAATCCTGAGTATTCAATTAATCGAGTAGTTGATGATGCAGTGAGCCAAACCTTAGGGCGATCCATCAACACCACCTTGACTACTTTGCTACCATTGCTGGGTATATTTTTCTTTGGCGGGCAAACCCTCAAATACTTTGCTCTAGCCCTAATTGTGGGCTTTGTTCTGGGGGCATATTCTAGTATCTTCGTTGCCAGTACTCTTTTAGCCTGGTGGCGCAGAGATAAAAATAACAAGCCTGTCGTAATTACTGATACACCAGCATCGGAATGATGACAATTGGCAATCCATAATTAATAATCATAATCCTGATGCCAAAGTCCTATTTAACAAGACACAGTGACTAACAACCAATCTGATTTTAAACAGCAGGTAGCCAAACTCCATCAGTTAACAGTATATGGTCGCTGGTTATTTGTGTTGGTTAGTTGGCTAACTCTCGGAACCTATGCTCTCTGGCAGCTTCGAGCGGAGATTGCCCTCTGGTTTGACTATTTCACTTGGGCAGCCGTCTATTATGGATTTCATTTCAATTTTGTCCCAACCCTCTGTTTGGCTTTTTGCGTCGCCAATACTGTTTCTGTTTTAATCTGGCAAAGTCGCAATATTCTCTGGGGATTACCCTCTAGCGAACAACGTCAGTTAGAAAAACAAGTAAAAAGAATTCAGGCAAAGGGGAAAAAACATCCCCTCTGGCAATGGATTAACAGTTGAAGCTTTCTAAAGGATTCACTAGAGAGTTGACTTCTCCTCTTTGGCGATCGCCAGCCAATATTTTATTTTCCAGTACAAAATAACTAATTATAGTCATTCCAAATAAAACAACACATGATTGAGTAGGGGCGAATGATCGTTCACCCTTACAATAAGAACTCTGAGTTTCAATATTCTACGTATATTTATCTAGAAAACGAACCCAATTACTTGTATATAAAACTAACCAGCACATAATAACTAGCCGTTATTAATTACAAGCGATCGCCTTAAGTGTGGTCGTTTTTTTTTGTTTATCACATTATGCAGTCCATAACCTTCTTCATATTAAATTCGTCAAAGACAATCAATAAACATGATTCCTTTGCAATGAAAAGTCAAATAAATTCAGTATTTTCAAGAGTTTACGTTAGCAATTCACCACTGTTATTGTTGATGAACTAGGAAGTCTAGTGTAATAAATTCTCTTAATAAGTTAGAAAAAGAACTCAAGTTACTACACAAACAATCTATATAAAATCGATAGGAAGGAAATCAACTTTAAATGCTTAAATTTATTAATCTCATCAAATTAACTTCAACTAGTCTTTTAGGTATTTTAATGGTAAGCACTTTGGCTTCCAAACCTGCCTCAGCTAATAATGCTCTTACAGTAACAATAGAAGCAGCAAAAATTCAAACCGCACAGTCAAAAACAGCAGCTTATACAGTCGATTTTAATACTCAATCTGGCACAGCAGGATTTACTAAAACTAATGGTACTCCCAACTCTCCTAACTATGTTTATGGCGGTGATCTAATAATTAAAACTCAAGATCAATGGGGCGGTGCCAACGCAACTAAATATATTACTCAATCAAAAGATGTAAGTAGTTTCAATGTAAAAGTTAACCAAGACCAAAAATACTTTGGTTTTTGGTGGTCAGCAGGAGACAATGCCAACAAGATAATTTTCAAAAATGATGGTGAGGAAGTAGCTGTTTTTCAAACAAAGGATTTAGTAGGGTTTATCAATAGTCGTCCCACTGCTGAAAAAACTTTATACTATGGAAATCCTAATTGCCCTACTCCTGGTGTTGCTCCTTGTGGTTCTAATACAGGGCATAAAGCTGAACCATTTGCTTATGTCAACGTCTATTTCAATAGCCAAGCATACGATGAAATCGTGATTCAAACTCTATCAGGTTCAAAATTTGAATCGGATAATCATACTTTTTCAGCACAAATTCAAGCTGTCGCAGGTGAAACCGTACCACAGTTAGCTAGTGCTGCGAATGACCTAGTTTCTACCAGTGAAGATAGTAGTACTACTGACAATGTTCTCACCAATGATTCAGGTACAAGTCTGAGTGTTTTAGGTGTAAATCTTAGCCCTACCCAGCTGAATAGCAAAGTGGCAACTAATGTAGGCACTCAAGTTACCCTAGCTTCTGGTGCTTTGGTAAAACTCAACAGCAATGGGACTTTTACTTATAATCCAAATAGCAAGTTTGAGTATCTAAACCCCAGCCAAACTGCCACTGATACTTTTTCTTACACTATTAAAGATAATCAGAACAACATTAGTACTGCCACTGTAACTATGACCATTAATGGAGCTGCTGATGCTCCCGATGCAGTGAATGATTCGTTAAGTACAGATGAAGATACTAGCACTACTGGCAATGTCAAAACTAATGACACTGACCCTAATGGTGATTCTCTTACTGTCACTATGGTTAACGGATTGGCGACTAATGTAGGTAAATCTGTTCCTACTCAGAAAGGTGGATTGGTAAAACTCAATAGTGACGGAACTTTTACTTATAATCCAAATAAAATGTTTGAGTCTCTCAACGACGGGCAAATTAATGCTGATACTTTTTCCTACACTATCGACGATGGGCATGGCAATACTGATACTGCCACTGTGACCATGACTATTAAAGGAGTTACTGATCCTATACCCGACTAGATCGATATTGTTATCTAAGTTTGATTAGAACAACTAAAAAAAGCGATCGCCTTACCTAAAGCGATCGCTTTTCTTTTGGACTTGATTTTAAAGCCGATGAGGTTTTGCCTACTCTTTGCGATCGCCAATCTGAAAATAAGATGATGACTAACTTCTGGAGTGGTAGTAACGTTAATTCTCCGTCGTTTTAATCCGTCCGCGATCGCTCTCATAAGGGCGATCGCTTTTCTTTTAGGGCTTTTCTTTTTGAATTGATGTTAAATCGATTAGGCGACCCCTACCCTTCTGAATCGCAAATAGTAGCTTTTTTGTTGTAGTCTAGACCGTACATACAATTTGTATTGACAACAAGATATGTTTGAGTGGGATGAGGCGAAAGCAAAAAGTAACGAAATTAAGCATTCAGTGAGTTTCCCATTTGCCAGCAGAGCGTTTGAAGATGAAAACCGATTGACAGTAATTGATGATCGCTCCGACTACAATGAGGTTCGCTATATTTCGTTAGCATGTATCGAGAAACGTGTTTATGTGCTAGTTTACACTCTTAGAAATTCCGTGATTCGTCTCATCTCGGCGCGAAAAGCTAATAGTAAAGAGGTAAAACGTTATGACAATCGTTAACTACACTCCTGATCCCAGCAAAAAAAACCAGCTGACAGAAGAGCAAGAAGCTAAATTAGCAAACCTTGCGGATCAAGATATTGACTACTCCGATATTCCAGCACTCGATGATGATTTCTGGGACAATGCCAAGCTTGTCACTCCTGATTTGACACAGCCCGTAACCTTGAGAGTAAAACAATCTGTAGTTCAGTATTTCCAAGGTAATAACAAAAAAGGCTATCAATCGCGCATGAATGCCGTCTTAGAAAGCTATGTTCTGGCACAAAAAAACCTAGAACAAAATCAGCATAATTCTTGAGAGACTTGTGAAAATTTTGTAATTTAGGCGATCGCTCTCATGAGGACGATCGCTTTTTTGTTTGATTCGATGTTAAAGCGATCAGGTTTTGCCTACTCTTTGCGATTTGCTTTGCCACGCTTTCGGTGATCGCCAATCTGAAAATAAGATGATGACTAACTTGTGGAGTGGTAGTAACGTTAATTCTCCGTCGTTTTAATCCGTCCGAGATCGCCCTCATGAGGGCGATCGCTTATCCTTTAGGGCTTTTTTATTTGAATTGATAAATAAGGCGATCGCAGTTCAGCATTCAGCATATTTAGATTTTCATAAGCTATTAATAAACTCTTCTGGACTTACTCGTGCTTGCTTAAGAATACCGCTTAAAGTTCCTACTTTTAACTCTCGATGTATAGGTACAACACACCCTACTTGTCCATCTGGCGTTATTTTTTTCATAATGACATGACTGCCAGTTTGACGAGTTTTCTCAAAGCCTAAACTTTCCAATGCTTTAATCGTTTTCTTGCTAGAAATCCGAGGCAATTTAGGCATAGCTAATATCCATGGTGGTAATGTATCTAGGAGAGGTTTCTGGTAAAGGAAATTCTTCTAAATACAATCTTGTAGCTTCTTTTAAACCCGAAACAGCTTGTTCGATAGTTTCTCCTTGGTCTACCGTGCCAATTTCAGGACATTCGGCAATATATGTATCGTCTTCTTTGTAAACAACTACTGTGAAACTACGGCTTTTCATTTCGATCTAGTTTTAAGTTTTTTTGTAATTTTAGCTGGTCAAGATTGTTAAAAGCGATTAGGCTTCGCCTACCCTTCGCGATCGCTTTTTTATTTGATGTGGTGATAATGCGATCGCCATTACTTAAATATTGATAGCACCTAAGCTATCATATGTTCATGGCTATCAAAATAGTAATTGACACTAATGTTTTCATCAGTGTGCTAATTGGACAGAGCGAATCGGCTAGTAGAGAACTTGTAAGACAATGCTTAAGGGGAAAATATCAGCCTTTAATGGGCAATGCTTTATTTGCCGAATATCAAGATGTTGTCAGTCGCGACAACATTACTGCTCTTTGTCCTTTGACTACCAATGAAAAAACGAAACTATTGGCAGCCTTTATGAATGTATGCCAGTGGATTCGAGTTTACTATCTTTGGCGACCTAATTTACCCGATGAAGCTGATAATCATTTGATTGAACTAGCTGTAGCTGGTAATGCTCAGATAATTGCTACCAAAAATATAAAAGATTTCCAGCGATCTCAGCTACAGTTTTCTCAGTTCCAGATTCTCAAACCAGAAGAAGTTTTGAATTATTAATAATCAAGCAGGTGTTGGCTATGTCCGTTTTAACAATTCGTTTGCCAAATGAAAAACATGAAAGACTGAAAGCCTTAGCTAAAGCTAGAGGTATGAGTGTTAACAAGTTAATCGAAGAATTAAGTACTATAGCTTTGGCGGAATTTGATGCTGAGACTAGATTTCGCGTTTTGGCAGCTCAAGGCGATCCAAAAGTAGGAATTGCTATTTTGGACAAACTAGATTCATATTTTTCTAATACAGAGGATTTGAAATAGCTTTTTATCTCAATCTAGTTTTGAGTTTTTTGGTTAATTTTAGCTAGTTAAGGCTGGTTAAGGTTATTAAAAGAGATCGCTCTCATGAGGGCGATCGCTTTTTTGTTTAATTCGATGTTAAAGCGATCGCCTGTTCCATCCTTCGCGATCGCTATTTGATCTATCTGGGAGAGGTCTCTGGTAAAGGAAATTCTTCTAAATACAATGTTTCCCTAAGTCCCTAAATCCCTAAGTCCCTAAATCCCTAAATCCCTAAGCCCCCATATCAAAATTATTTCATGTTTAATTAAGTAGAGCTATTTACCCTTCGAGATCGCTTTTCTACGTATTGGTAATAATACTGATTTTTCAAATTAATTAATAACCCATAACCTGCTTCATCTTGGATTTACTAAATATAACTACTAAACACAATCTCTTTACAACAAAAGTTCAGTGTTTTCAATAATTTACGTTAGCTATTTACCACTGTTATTGTTGATGAACTAGGAAATCTAGTGTTGATGAATTCTCTTAATAAGTTAGAAAATCGAACTCAAGTTACTACACAAACAATCTATATAAAATCGATAGGAATAAGACACACAAACAATGCTTAAATTTATTAATCTTAGAAAATTAACTGCTAAAACTCTTTTCGGCATTTTGGTAGTAGGCAGTTTTATCGCAGGAACAAGTGGTAAAAAAGCTTTTGCTGAATCCTGTAGTAATAATGGTCATGGAAACAATGCACCATTCACTCACAATATAGCTACAGGAAAACTAAAAATAAGTGGTTTTGATCCCAGTAATCCTTCTAATACTCAAAAAGACAATTTAAAAACTCATTTGTCGCAAGGATGGACAGGAACTAATCAGCATTATACTGTTCAATACATCCCAAATTCTGGTAATGGTGCTTCTTATACTTTAACTGCTAGTGCTGCTAATGCACTGGTTGATGGCCATCCAGACTGGGAAACAAATGGTAAAGCTATTCAAAACTGTACTGGGAATGATCGCGATCTTGATACTATCAATGATGCAATTGAGCTTGGAAATGACTTCGATGCTCCTTTAGATACCGATAATGATAAAACTCCAGATTATGCAGATACCGATAGTGATAATGACGGTATTTTAGATAGAGATGAAGGTACTGGTGATATTGATTATGATGATATTCCAAACTATATAGATGCTACAGATAATAGACCTCAGACACTGACTTTAACAGGAACTGTTAGAGACTTCAAAGCCAAAAACGAAACAGGAGGCCATCCAGACTTTGAACGTGACCCTGGTGAAAAAAATGCAAGCAATCAAAGTTTTGGGTATGGTTCGGACAACGTTATTACTACAAATACTTTAGGTTCGGATCAAAAGCCTGTTTATGCTGGTAGTACCTATTCGACTACTACCAAAGCAAATTTCGACCAATGGTATCGAGACGTTTCTGGTGTGAATCAAAGAATACAACTCCCAATTGTATTGAACAAGCAAGCTGATGGAACATACAAGTATCAAAATACTGATTTCTTCCCCATCAATGGTCAACTTTTTGGTAATTACTCAAATACTGGCAAAAACTTTCACTTTACTTACGAAATTCATACAAAATTCACCTATCGAGCTGGTCAAACATTTAATTTCAGCGGGGATGATGATGTTTGGGTTTATATCAATGGTAAAAAAGTAATTGACCTTGGTGGGGTTCATGGTAGCCAAAATGCAAGCGTCGCTTTAAGTAATATTGCTGGCTTAACTGTTGGTCAAACCTATGACCTTGATTTCTTCTTTGCCGAAAGACATACAACTCAGTCTAATTTTACGATCACTACTAATATTCCTTTAGAAGTTGCTCTTGCGGCAGACGGTGATGAAGATAATGATGGTATTACTAATCAAATAGAGAGCTACAAGCTGGGAACTGATACTGATAGTGATGGAACTCCAGACTTTAGAGATACTGAAAGTGATGGAGATGGTATTCTCGATTCGATTGAAACTGGAAACGATTCAGCACTAGATACTGATACGATTCCCAATTTCCGAGATCTTGACAGTGATGGCGATACTCTCAACGATTCTGTTGAGGGTAGCAGTGATTCTGCTCTAGATACTGATACACTTCCTAACTACTTAGATACCGACAGCGATGGGGATACTCTCGATGACTCTGTGGAAGGTGGCACTGATTCCACTCTAGATACCGATACAGATCCCAATTTCTTAGATCTAGATAGCGATGGAGATAACATTCCTGATAAGAATGAAAAGATCGCCGACTCCAATGATTCAGGCGAGGTATCTGATGTAACTCCTGGCAGTTTAACTGCGCCTAAAACCCTTGATAACGTGGATGGTGATGACAAGAAAAATTACGTAGATCCAGATAGCGATAACGATGGTTCAAAAGATGAGGTAGATTATGCTCCATATATCCCACAAGCTGACTCTCTCATGAGGGCGATCGTTTTTCTTTTGGACTCGATAAATAAGGCGATCGCAAAAGCGATCGGCAAGAAGATAAGATAGGTAATTCAAAGGAACAAGGAAAATTATTTTGAAAACAACTCGTTATTTTGAGGAACAAGTACTACCAAAAAGACCTTATATCAAGCGAGAATGGTGTCAAAGAGCAATTCAAGAGCCTGTCAAAAAGGAAATACAAACCGATGGACGGATTCGCCACTGGATATACATTACCGAACTGAGTAAATATCTTAGAGTCGTTACCCTAGAAGATGGGGAAACAATACATAATGCTTTTCCAGACCGAAATTTTAAGAACCAATAACTATGAAATTTAATTACTATCCCGAAACAGACTCACTTTATATTAGCTTGAATGAAAAACCTAGCACAGACTCCCAGGAAGTCTCTTCTGGCATTGTACTTGACTTTGATCGTGAGGGTAATTTAGTTGGTATTGATATAGATCATGCTAGTCAGGTTGTCGATCTAACTCGTCTCGAAGCAGAAGCATTACCCGTTAATTCTATTGCATTAGCTAAATAGTGAGTAATTAGAGCGATTGCGTAATCGCTTTTCTTTTTGACTTGAGGTTAAAGCGATCGTTTTTTTATTTGACTTGAGGTTAAAGCAATTAGGCTTTGCCTACCCGAAGGCGATCGCAACAGACGTTTTGCTTAATAGCGATTACCCTAAAGGACAAAGGCTTGAGCCGCATATAGCTACGCGACACGTAGTTAGTCCTTTAAGGCTTTTTTCCATTTCTCATATTGAATTTAACTTATGCCTGAAATATATGTTTTTGGAGGCTGCAATGGTTCTGGAAAGACTACCTTGGCTACCAAAATTTTATCTTCGCTAAACAACCAATTAGAGTTTGTTAATGCCGATACCATTTAATTAATAATTAACTATGGATAAGATCAACTTTTCTCCTGATAATATTGGAAAATTATTTCAACAAGCCGTAGATGAAGCGATCGAACAGCACCGAATTAGAGGCGAGTCTATTGCGATTTCTGAAAAAGGTAAAGTAAAAATTATTCCTCCAGAAAAAATTACTCCTTTAGTAGATAAGCTAAAAAAAAGAAAAGCTCAAGAACAACCTCAGCATAAAATTTAGCACATATAAGAAGTTTTGAATTATTAATAATCAAGCAGGTGTTGACTATATCCGTTTTAACAATTCATTTGCCAAATGAAAAACATGAAAGGCTTAAAGCCTTAGATAAAGCTAGAAAATAACACGGCGAACATTGGCGAATTTTAAAATAAATATATTTAAATTCGCTTAAAAGCGATCGCTCTCATGAGGGCGATCGCTTCTCATCTTCTGAAGGTACCTTACGTTAAACTTCTGCTGTCGTCCCCACAGGAAAATTAGTAAAAAATACACAAAATTAACTGATTTAAATACTGATACTTTCAGGTTGGCTATTCTTCACCCGAAGATAGTATTTTTTCTTTTATCAGACAGTTTTTAATCTAAACCCAGAGATAGATAGCATCAGCAAAATGGCTCGCTAGGATGTGAACAGAAACTGCTTGAAAACTCAAAGAAATAAATTAATCATGGAAACAAAAACTCGTCCTGACACAAATTTACCACCAGTAACTACTGCCTACAATGGCAAAAGCCGTAATGCTTTTTTGTTTGGTTTTACTCCACAAGCAGAATTATGGAACGGTCGTTTAGCAATGATCGGTTTCTTAGCATATTTGCTATGGGATATGGCTGGCTATAGCGTTCTACGTGATGTACTTCACTGGATGAATTATGCTGTTCATTAGTCCTCAGAAAGTAAATTGTCAAACTAAATAGCTTGTTTTCGCTAATTCAATTGCTAAGAACTACCAAGTAGGCGTATTCTTCGCGTCTACTTTACTTTGATCAAACGTGATTTATCAGCGAATTAATTAAACAGGAGACAAATCATGCCAGCAGAGAAAAAACTGAGTCCCAAAGCCAGAAAGTTAACGGCTAATCCTGGCGATCGCATTGCCGATCACCCTCAGACAATTGAAGAAAAAGCACAGCAGATCGCCGTTGATGTTCCAGATATTACAGGAGACTGGATTAAAGTGCCTACCTATTTTATTGTGGAATATCCTGATGGTGAGAAGAAAGCTTTGCACCATGTGAAGGATGCAGAAAAAATTTCGGATATAATTCGACAAGCACGGATGGATGAGCATGGGAATCGCATCTGGTGGTAACAGTTTTTCCCTGTTCACAGAAAACTCTGTCTTCAGAATTGCATCTTTAGAGTGATTTTTTACCAGTAGTTTAATCGCTATTCTAGTAACCGAAAATGAAAATACTGGATGGGCGTTTTGCCGCTGTGACCCATTATCGTCCATCGTAGGAGAGCGATGTCAGATGTGCGAACAGTATTTTTCAAAAAGGATAGACGGTGTGGAGTTTTTATCGCTTCCTCCAAGGGATTTTTTTTAAGTAGAGGTAAATTCTGCTGTTAGCCCTAAACTTTATTGCCATTGAGGGGATGCTAAACCATCCATCAGAGCGGTCTGAGGTGGCAAACGACTATCCTTATTTTATTTATTTTACGAATAGAAAGAAATTATGTTGCTTAAAGATAAACAAAATGGGACTTTAATAGAGGTTCTTGACGTTACAACTTTGATTAATCCAGTTGCAGAAGAAATTAGCGGTAGCATCCAAAATGGAGAGGAAGAACAGCCGCCTGAAGATATCGCCAAAGCCGAGTTAATCTTTCCTTCTGGGGAAAATCTTCCTCGCTGTTGGTTAGACGTCAACTATCAAGCCAATCTCTAGTAGCTGTAAACTTGCTGGACAACTTTCGCTAAACGTTTCATTGCCTCGGCTATTTCTGTCTCAGTGGCAGTTAAACTAATCCGCAAACATTCCTGCTTATGTTGCCAATCTTCTTGGAGACCTGGGAAAAAGGTACTTCCAGGGACAACAATAACTCCTACCTGTTTTAACTCTTGATAAAATTCCCAATCTGTCATTGGTAAATTATTCAGCCACAGCCAAGCAAAAATTGCTCCTTCTCCCTGGTGTAAATACCAAGGAATATCTGCTGGCATAGCTGCATCAAGGGTATTGGCTAAAATTTCTATTTTACGTTGGTAGTGAGGGCGAATCACGTTGGCAGCAAGGTTTGCTAGTTTGCCAGAGGATATTGCTTTAGCGGCGATCGCCTGTCCATAACGAGAAGAGTGAATACAGGCGTTAGTTTGAAAAGATTCTAAGATCCCAATTAATTTAGGATCGCCGATGGCAATCCCAATTCTTTCTCCTGGTAATCCTGCCTTAGACAAGCTCATGCAGTGGATAATATTCGGGCTAAACTGGGGAGTCATGTCGGTGAAGTTCAAGGCGGGAAAAGGAGGAGCGTAGGCGGAATCGACTAGTACGGGGACTTCATAACTAGCCGCTAGGTGGGCAATTTTCGCTACTTCTTCGTTACTAATCACATTGCCTGTGGGGTTACAGGGACGGGAGAAAATTACACAGCCCGTTTGTTCATTAATTTGTAGTTGACTGAAATCAGGACGATATTTAAACCGATGGCGAGCCTCGTCGATTTCTAAAGTTGGTTTGTATGCCAGCAAAGCTTCTGGAGTCAAACTGACCCCACCGTAACCCGTGTAGTCGGGACTCAATGGGAGTACTACCTGTCTTAGAGCACCTGATGCGGTATAACCACCAAAAGCATTGGCAGCATAAAGATAGAGAGCCTGAGAACCCCCAGTAATTAAAATATGGCGATCGCTTAACTCTAAACCATAACGAGCATTAAAATCTTCAACAATTGCTTCAATTAAAGGGGTGTAGCCTTGGGATGAACCATAACGACAAACAACCTCGCCATATTCATCGCTATCTAATAACTCTTGGGTACAGTCCCGCCACAATTGCTCAACCTCTGGCAGAATCACCGGGTTTCCGGCGCTCAAGTTAATAAACTCTCTTCCCTGACTATTGCTTAAGGTTTCAATAATGTCCTTCATGATCGCTCTAACTCCCGTTAGCTGGGACATCTGTGAGCCAAATTGGGATAAAGCAAGATTCATGAATCAGTACCTACAATTTAGAAGAAGAGGAGAATGGTAACGCTTATTTTAGCTTGAGTTTGTCTAGTAAAGCAGGAAAAGATTTTACTCTGCGGTAGTCAAGCAAATGTTGCCGATCTAGTTGCTTACAAACTAGTTGCTCACAAACTAGTTGCTCACAAAGATAAAATATTTAAATGCCAGAATAAATTAAATAACATCTATATTCCTGGAACATTAAACATGAACCCTCAAGGACTCCCCAAGGACGACGCTCCACAGCACGATCGCCTTGCTTTTATCCGCCCTGATTTAGCCCAACTTGCCGCCTATACACCCCATCCAGGAGGGGAGAGTGTTGGCAAGGTAGATCGTTTGGACACCAACGAAAGTCCCCTAGATTTACCTCCAGAAATTAAATCTAAATTAGCCTGGGCATATCAAGAGGAAATTGAAGTTAATCGCTATCCTGATGGTAGTCATCATGAATTGAAAAGTCTGATTGCTGAATATGTGAATGAATACATAAATGAATCAGGTAATCTCAATGATTTTACTGATGCTAATATTTCCGTCGGCAATGGCTCCGATGAACTGATTCGTTCGCTTCTAATTGCTACCTGTCTGGGAGGAGAGGGTTCAATCTTCGTAGCCACTCCCACCTTCTCGATGTATGGCATCTTAGCCAGGACTTTGGGTATTCCAGTGGTCACAGTTGATCGGCAGGCGGATTTCAGCTTAGATCTAGATTTGGCTCAATCGGCGATCGCCGAAACCCAAGAACCACCAATACGGGCAGTCTTCATGGTGCATCCCAATTCGCCGACGGGAAATGCCTTGAGAGATCAAGAGATAGAATGGTTAAAAAGCTTATCTGAAAATATTTTAGTTGTAATTGATGAAGCCTACTTCGAGTTTAGTCAGACATCGGTAGTGGGGGAATTAGCCCAGCGTCCAAACTGGGTTGTTTTGCGTACCTTTTCCAAAGCTTTTCGGCTAGCAGCTCATCGTGTAGGATATGCGATCGCTCATCCTGAGTTAATTAACGTCTTAGAGAAAGTGCGTTTACCCTACAATCTGCCTAGCTTTTCGCAAGCAGCCGCCAAGGTTGCTCTCCAACACCGCCAGCTACTTTTCCCCTTAGTGGAACAAACCATTACCGAAAGAGCTAGAGTCTATGAGATTATACAATCCAATGACAGATTGAAAGATAAATTGAAAGTATGGCAGAGTCAGGCTAATTTTCTTTATCTGCGTTGCCAAGAGACTAATCAACAAGACCAGATTTTAGCCGCGATCGCCGAACAGCTTAAAACAGCGGGAACTCTTATTCGTCATGCTGGAGGGGGTTTACGCATCACCATCGGTACTCCCCCAGAAAATGATCGCACTCTCCAAAGACTAACTGAAATATTAGACTTAGAGCTTAAAGCTTAAAGCTTAGAGCTTCTAAAAACCTAATAATCCTGAAAAACAATGAGCATGAGATGAGAGAATGGGAAGCTATGATAACCGTTTGCAGTAGGATATGAGTTTAGATTGGATTAGTCGCGCCGAACGCTTAAGTGCCTTACCTCCATATGTATTTGCCCGTTTAGACGAATTAAAAGCCCGCGCCAGGGAACAAGGATTAGATTTAATTGATTTAGGAATGGGCAACCCTGACGGATCTGCCCCCCAGCCTGTAATTGATGCGGCGATCGCTGCTCTCCAAAATCCTAGTAATCATGGCTATCCGCCCTTTGAAGGGACGGCGAGTTTTCGTCAGGCAATTACTGACTGGTATCAGCGATGTTATAGTGTTGAACTTAATCCTGATAGTGAAGCGTTGCCTTTAATTGGCTCCAAGGAAGGTTTGGGTCATTTAGCCCTAGCCTATATCAATCCTGGAGATACTATTCTAGTCCCAACGCCTTCTTATCCTGCTCACTTTCGGGGGCCATTAATTGCCGGGGCAGACATTTATCCCATCCACCTCTCAGAAGAGCAAAATTGGCTGATCGATCTGAGTACCATTCCTGACGATGTGGCACGGCGGGCGAAAATGCTCTATTTCAACTATCCCAATAACCCCACTACCGCTACTGCCCCCAGAGAATTTTACGAAGAGGTAGTTAAATTTGCTCGTCACTATGAAATATTGCTAGTGCACGATCTTTGTTATGCGGAGTTAGCTTTTGATGGTTATCAACCCACCTCATTGTTGGAAATCCCTGGAGCCAAAGAAATTGGGGTAGAGTTTCATACCCTTTCCAAGACTTACAATATGGCTGGCTGGCGAGTCGGTTTTGTGGTGGGCAATTCCGACGTGATTCAGGGATTACGTACCCTCAAGACTAATCTCGACTACGGTATCTTCTCAGCAATTCAAAAGGCAGCAGAAACCGCTTTACAGTTACCAGATGAATATGTCCACGAGGTGCAGCAACGCTATAGCATTCGCAGAGATTTTCTGATCAAAGGTTTGGGGGAACTAGGCTGGAAAATTCCTCCCTCTCAGGCAACCATGTATCTTTGGATTAAAACTCCTGTAGGGCAAGGTTCAACAGAGTTTGCTTTGGATGTGCTCCAGCAGACTGGGGTAGTTATGACCCCAGGGAACGCCTTTGGGGAAGCAGGAGAGGGTTATGTGCGGATCAGTTTGATTGTCGATTGCGATCGCCTCGCTGAAGTCCTGCGAAGATTTAAACAAGCTGGCATCCGTTATCAGTAGAGGGCTTTGCCCTAGCTATTAGCTCTTAGCTCAATCAGAAAAAGCTTTTTTGGTAAATCGTAGAAATTTTTAATTTCCCAATCCCAAAGTTAATTCAGGGGAAGTAGAATATCGCTCCAAAATTCCCAACACTGAACCCAATAATATCCTCGAAGAAATTATCTGGTACAAGGAAGTGGAAGTAGAGGGGATGCGCGATCGCCTGCCATTATTAAAGCTACGGGAACAAGTGCAAGAAGCTGCTCCACCCCGAGATTTTTTAGCTGCATTACGCAACGGTAAGACTGATCCTGCTTTGATTGCTGAGGTAAAAAAGGCTTCTCCTTCCAGGGGAGTGATTAAAGCTGACTTCAATCCTGTGGCGATCGCGAAAGCCTACGCTGAAGGGGGAGCAAGTTGTCTATCGGTTTTGACGGATAGCAAGTTTTTTCAGGGTAGTTTTGATAATCTCAGCTTAATTAGAGCAGAGGTGGATTTACCCTTACTTTGTAAGGAGTTTATTATTTATCCCTACCAGATTTATTATGCCCGTGCCAAGGGGGCAGATGCGGTACTGTTGATTGCTGCGGTATTAGAAAATAAAGATCTCAATTACTTTGTCAAAATCACTAAAGCCCTGGGCATGACTCCTTTAATTGAGGTACATACCCTCGAAGAATTAGATCGAGTGCTGGAGATCGAGGGCGTAGAGTTAATCGGCATCAATAATCGTAATCTTGAAGACTTTACCGTTAGTCTACAAACTACTACCGATATTTTGGCGGCGAGAACAGAAATCTTAGCCCAGCGAAATATCCTAGTGGTCAGCGAATCTGGTTTACATACTGCTGCTGATTTAAATACCGTGAAAGAAGCAGGAGCCAAAGCAGTTTTAATTGGCGAATCATTGGTTAAACAAGATGATTTAGTTCAAGCGATCGCTAATTTATTTGATGTTTAAAACCGCTTTGCAAAGTGTTTTAGAAGGCATGAGGGCGGGAGATGATAAAACAGTACATAGAATGGAGCTTAGATCAAAAAGAACCTATTGATCCAGCTGATCCTTTGGGTTATATAACTATTAACGGTGATAGGTGATAAAGGAATTCTTAAGGATTAACTTGCTTTAATAGTATCTTTCTCTAAACCTTCTACTCCATTTTTAATCCACTGACGCAACAGCTTAAGTCTTTCTTGCTTTGGTAGAGACATTACCGTATCGTAAATTTCCTGTTCTAACCTAAGCTGAAGAGGTTTTTTACTCAGTGCTTTCGATCCTTCAGGCTTAAATGGAGTTAAATTTTCTGTATTGTATTTTTTGCTCACAATTTTCAACCTGTTTAAACACTCAATATTATTGCCTAGAAGTACGATTGATTAAATATTAATAATCTAATATATTTTCACTTGTATACGAGTGAGAAATGCTGTATCTTTATTTTAAGACGGTTATCAGTCGGACAAACTTCAACCGCCTAGTTTCATTCACATTCACAAAAACATGACGAATCTAAGTATAAATATAAGACAAGATAAATCCATTTGCCAAGAATTAACGATAAATCCAACCAATAATAGACAACCATCGCACCGAAGCCCAATAAATCTCCAAGCAGGACAAAAAGTTTACCTCCACGGCGACACCCAATATACAGGAACGCTAATTCGACCCATCGAGCGTACCTATCCGCCCAAATGGACAGTAGAGCTAGATGTTGGCGGTTACGAAGCCGTTAACCTAGAACGCATATCCCTAATCGAATCCTGGGCATCAAGTGCGATCGAAACAAATCTAGAAATACCCTTTGGGGATGAACCAGAAGTAACTAACTCCCAAAAAGAGCGAGAAATAATTGCCCTCAGAAAAGAAGTCTCAAAACTGAGACAAGAAAACGAAATCATCAAAAAAGACTTAGACCAAGCCAAGCAAATCCTCCGTCGAGCAAAAGATCTCACCCCGTTATCACCCCGTTAATGCGGATTAGCTTAAAAAGAGTCCTCAGACTGGCTCACGATGCCTGCATGGATGTAAAACGCACCGTCGGTGGCTGGATTCTGAAGATGGGAAACAAGGCTCGTAAATTTCGCCGTCTGGCGGATATTTGGGATATTCTCTCTCAAGACGAATTCTACTTGAGCGATATTTTCCTTGAAGATCAACTGATTGCTCCAGAACTAATCCTGCCTGCTCGTCTGCCAAAAAGACCAATGCCTGCTGAGAAAACAACTTTCCCCTTAATCAGACCTGAAGATGTCATCAGGCGGCGTACTATGAAATTAGTCAAATATTCGTGAATGAGCGAGATTTAACTGCTTAATTTTTGTGAAAACCGATACTCTTTTCTACCAGCTATTTCAAGAATTCCCCTGGATTTTCTTCCAGTTAATTCAACGAGAACAAATTAACCTCAACGCCTATCAATTCATAGCACCAGAAATAAAACAACGATCCTTTCGTTTAGATGGTTTATTTACCACCGCAGAAGAATATAGCGACCAACCTTTGTATTTCGTAGAGGTGCAGTTCTACCAAGAAACCGACTTTTACGATCGCCTATTTCCCAGTATTTTCCTGTACTTTGGTCAATATAAACCAGTAAATCCCGACTGGTTTGCGATTGTGATCTTTGATCGTACTAGCAATGATGTAGCAATTCCGCCTAGATACCAAGAACTAGCCAATCAAAGACTACAGAGAATATATCTTGACCAAATGCCAGAGGGAGTTCAATCTAACATCGGGCTAGGTATATTAAAATTAGTAGTTGAATCTGAAAGTAATGCAGGAGAATTAGCCAGAAACTTAATCGAGAGAACCAAACAGGAGTTTAGCGACACAACAAGTCAAAAACAACTGCTGGAATTAATCGAAACTATTGTTATTTATAAATTTCCGCAACTGAGTTATCAGGAAATAGAAACTATGTTAAATCTAGAAGAAATCAAACAAACCAAAGTTTATCAAGACGCTAAATCGGAAGGTAAATTAGAAGGTAGAGAAGAGGGGAAATTAGAGCAAAAACTAGTGATGATTCCTTTATTACAGGAATTAGGCTTGAATATCGAACAAATTGCCCAAAGATTAGAAATATCCGAAAATTTGGTGCGCGAAAATATCAGATAATTAGAATTTGCACTCTGCCTTCATTCATTACTGCAAGACAGATTATCGCTACTGATGACAGCGATCGCGGATTCAGGGTTGTCTTTGAGCGAGGGAGTCTGAGAAAAGAATCTCTAAAAACTAAGAATTATTCACGTTTTTAAAAAGCTGGTAGCCGATAGCTAAGAGCTAGTAACTGGTAGTTTAATTCCTGCCAGGTTAAACTTTTGTCGTCAATATATTATTAACGACTATTCTTATGTATCAGATGGCTATTAATACTAATAAAACCACTGTGGCGATCGCTTTATTGCTGAGACTCCATCAACAACCGATGATCCTCAATCAGTTATTGAAAATGATGTACTTTATAGATCGTCTATCCTTAGCTCAAACTAACAGTAGCCTTACGAATGATAGTTACTTGGGCAAGCAAAGTGGCTTAATGCCTAAATATATTCCCGAATTGATCCAACAGTTGCAAACTGATAATGTAGTATCAATATCATCATCATCAGCAAATAACTCAGGATATATAGCTTTAAATAGTTATATTGATCATCAAACCTTAAGTGAGTGGGAAAAAGCTAATATTAACCGTATTTATCAACAGAAAAAAGATGTTAATCCATTTAATCTTCTAGATTGGAACTACGATCTAGAGTTTATTAAAAACCATGTGCAAGAAAAACGAACTATTCTCATTACTCCAGTAGATATTATGCGCAGTTTGGGCAAAACCGAGGCGGAGGCGCAAGCTTATCTTGATACTCAAACCGTTCAAGATCAATTAGCTATAAGCTATAGACTGTAAGCTTTTAGTAAATTATGGATGTTGAAGCAGCATTGGTCTTGGTAGAAAGGGAAGTTTATCGCTATACCAATAAGCATCTCACTGATTTACAACAGACGGTCATTACTAATGTGCTCCTCGGTCGTAAATATCTCGACATTGCCGATG
>JBJOPG010000034.1:0-24147 GCA_046050865.1 Cyanobacteriota bacterium | reverse complement strand
CTCCGTTGAGCCATAACATCACCTGACCAAAACGTTTATTCCAGGTGCCACTCTTAAAAATGTTGCCATGCATCAATTCGTGGCTGAGATATGCTGACAAAATTAAACTATGAGTCAATAAAATCACCCCCAGTAGATTAAACCATCCATTTGCTGAGACTAACAGTAATAATCCTGAAAAATAGCCAAAAATACTATAAGCAATAGCTAATGTATTCCAAAGCACTCCGCCTCGATCTATTTCACTCTCAGTACTAAGGGACTTTAAAGTAATCATTTTTCTAAATTTCTCAACCGCAGTTAAAACCTAAACTGATAGTAAACTCTGACGCCCGGAACCGTGAGATATTGTCAGACATTCCCGATGAATTTCTAAAAACAGTTGTTGCTGTAAATTAACAAATGCGGTGAAACCTTCTGTTGCCCAAGCTGTCATCTGTTGATCTGATTCACGACGGTAGCGAAGTGACATATTTAATGCTGCCAAGGCATTTTTACAATGCTCGGCTTCTGCACCAGAACTCTGACATTGACTATGAATTGTTACCCAACACCAAGGAGTATATTTATGACCTTGAATCATTACAGGAGTTGCTTTTTCTCTGAGATAGCGATCAAATCCAATTCCTTTATTTTCGTGACGAACGATCATGTCTAATAATGCATATTCGCGATCGCCAAAAATTTCTGAAGCCAAATTGAACCCCATGCCTCGAATCAAAGAAGCAATATCATCAGGTTTTCCTTCGTAGTTAGTTACTACTCCCTTAACTATTTCATCGAGCCATGCGGGAATTTTGGCAACCTCATTGCGTTCTTCAACGGAAAGTTCTGCATAATTGCCTATAGTTTTTAGTGTTAACTGAGCCAAAGCACGATGTACAGGTCTGCCATCTATCCCTTCATCAGCCGCCGCAGTCAAAATTTGAGCAGCAATATCCATACCTCGGTCTGCTTCTTCGGTTACTAATAATTCAGAATTGATAAACAGGTAGCGAGATAGTCCTATTGAGCTAGACAGTCGAGCGATCGCAGCAGAAGCAAAACCATTAAAATATGTATATCTCTGAAAAAATTGATAAAAGGATCTAGGGTCTTTAGCTGCTAAACGAATTGTGGAAGATACTGTACGTTCTAACTCGGCAAAATCGAATAATTCTTCAAAATAACTTTCAGTAAACTGTGCCATTTTCTATTCTAAATTCAACTAATAATAAAAAGCTTGTTTAATCAGACAGCCTTATTCAGCTTTTCTATATGGCTATCTTCTTGTAAACAATCATCTAATAGCTTTTAACAAAAAGGTGTGACTATATGGCAATAAAAAAGTGATTAATATCACACCAAGATGACCAAGTTTATAGTAAAAATTTTAATTAGGTTATTGAGTTAAAATAACTAGCCTTAATAAGACTGAATTTTGGTCATCATTTGACCCAAAGAGCTAACTATAATCTTATCTCTTAACAAAATACTGAGTTTAGTTATTTGGCAAATAAAGCTTTGATTAATTAACTACGTATAAATATATTGTTTCTTTAAAGAAGCCTTTTTGGTGTGATTGCAGTCACATTAAATAATAATATTTATTAAGAATGACAGTAGGGGCGAACGGTGGTTCGCCCCTACAAAAAACAATCAATTTAAAAGGTAAAAGTTGTGCGCAGAGTCCCAATGACGACATCGTTATTAGTACTTTTATGATCTGGAGCTGTTACCCAAACTACACCAGGAGTAACGGCAATATTATCGGTTAATTGGTATTGATAAAACCCTTCTATGTGTAGTGAAGTATCAGAATTAGTATTCTCTGGAACACCAGTGATACTAATATTAGAGCTAGTTACCTTTGGCTCCATCCCAACTACAATTCCACCCAAATTCCCTTCTCTCAAAAGGTCAGGAAAGGCTAAACTAACAGCCCAATTCCAAATATCTTGCTCGCCACTACTAACGCTTTGTCCATTGCTTCCTATTACCGACTCACGAACACGGTTATTAGTATATCCACCCCAGCCACCGATAATAAAGCGATCGCTCACACTAAAAGAAGTTTCTATTCCATAGGAATTACTAGAGATAGGAACAGTTTCCCCTACTTGATTAGCCGCAAAAGAATTGAAGTTAGCGAGATTGCTGCCTGTGAAGGTATCACTTTGATTGTAAGCATTAACATAGGTTAACCCTAGTTTAAAGCGATCGCCTGGTTTGAAAACCACCTGTCCTAAAGCGGCATGTGCCCCATTAAATAAACCATTGGCTTGGTCGGGATTACTGGCAGAAGAAGAAAGGTATCCAGCACTTAATTCAAAACTGTCGCTTAATTGACTTCGGACGCCGATTCCTGCACCCGCTACTTGATTGTAGATAGGATTGCGTACGCCAAAAGCGGAAATAGAGCCGCTGGCACTATCATTGTAAAAATCTAGGGGACTAATGGTATCAGCAAAGTCAAATGCAATACCTCCAGCACCTTCGACCACGACAGTAGTGCGATCGCCAATGGGAAATGAGTAGAAGGCAACTAAAAGCTTTAGGTTGTTATCGTTATCGGCAATTAGTCCTAAATCTCCTTCAGAAGTTCCCGTGACACCCGCAAAGGAGGGAAAGTTTCCTGCCGTAAACTGAGTTAACAACAAGTCTTTTCCTGTAAAACTAGTGTTGAAAGCAAGACGAGACCTGTTACCAAAAACCACTTCACTGTCTATTTCTTGACCACTGGCATTTTCACCAGTTAAAGTCTGACCAACGCTAAAAACTGCTTCTCCAGCCAATTTGGTGGTGGTGGAGAATTGATGGTCTTCTAAGGAAGAGGTTTTTGCTTCAAGATTATCAGTTCGAGTGCCAAGAGTTGCCAGTTCGGTTTTAAAATCTTGATGTAGCTTTTTTATTGTGCCCAAGTCTTCAGGACTAACTGTTCCAGAATTAGCGATCAAACGTTCAATCTGATTAAGGCAAGAATTTAAGCCTGCGGCAAATTCATAACGACTAAGAGACTGGCTTCCTCGGTAGGTTTGATCAGGAAAACCAGAAATACAACCATAGCGATCTACTAAACTTCTTAGAGCTTCGTAGCTCCAGTCTGTGGGGGAAACATCTCGCAATTGAGAGATATTATTAACTTGGTTGAGAGAATTACTAGTGTCTTCAGTATTATTCTTTTGAAGGGAGTAGCTCTCAATTTGCTTTAATAGATTACTATCGGCTGATAAAGACTCTGCTGTCTGAGAATAAGCAATATTAGTTGTTCCGTTAAACAAGATACAGGTTGTTCCCAAAGCGAGAAAAATATGGGCGCTTGATACCAATCGTTTTGTCGGTGCCTTATTTCCTAAGTATGAACTTTTAATTAGACACATTCTATTCATATCTTTCCCCAAATTAGCTGATTAGAAGCTATAAAACCACGACCATATAGTTCCCATTTAGGCGAAAAAAGAAACAACCAGTATTTTTTTAGTTGGTGTTTTCTCCAATTATCTTTGAGTCTTGCAGCAGATAAATTACGAAATAAATCGTTTTGGGTCAATAAGCAGTATATAAAGTATAAAAATGTACCTTAGTGAACTGAGAATCCCTAGGTCTTGCTCGATCTTGATATTTAAGCATTTCTTTCTTTAAATCTGGTAAGGTCTTTGGCATCATGGTTAGAGAAGAGTTTTGGTAAGCAAAAATATGGAATTAATTCAACAGTTAACCCAAGGTCTAGGAGTTGATGAAAGCCAGGCTAAAGGCGGTGCAGGACTCATTTTTAAAATGGTACAGGAGCAGCTTGGGGAGGGAGATTTTGCGCAAATAGCGAGCGCGATTCCCGCTGTCAGTAATCTCATTGGCGAAGCCCCTGCTGGTGGTCAAGGTATTGCGGGAGCAATTGGTGGTCTGGCGGGCATGATGGGGGGTGGCGATGGCGCTGGCTCTCAGTTGGCTAACATGGCTTCTCTCGCTGCTGGTTTTAGTCAACTAGGTTTAAATCCTGGTATGGCAAGTAAGTTTATTCCAATCATCTTGTCCTTCACTCAAAACAAAGGTGGCGATGGCATTAAAGATCTTTTAGCAGGAGTTTTACAATAACTTACGGTTAGTCTTCACTAACGAAATTTTAGGCGCTCTTAGGAGCGTCTTTTTTGTTGCCCTCCGAAACTAACTTTGCCTACCTCAAATCCACCACAGCGATCGCTTTTATCCCTAAAATGGAATATGAGTATTAAGAAATGTAAAATTAATTTTATGCCTAATGAACTCCTGTCGCCTTCAGCGATCGCCTCCCCTTCAGAAATTAGCCCCCCAGACGAATCTTCATCCCAGATCATCGTGGTAGGCGCTGGGATCGGTGGTTTGACCGCAGGAGCATTATTAGCTAAACGTGGCTATCAGGTGACGGTGTTTGATCAGGCAATTGTCCCAGGGGGATGCGCTTCGACATTTAAACGTCGTGGTTTTACATTTGATGTGGGAGCGACTCAGGTAGCAGGATTAGAGTCTGGAGGAATTCATGAGCGGATTTTTAAGGAGTTGGACATTGAACCCCCAAGAGCCAGTTATTGCGACCCTGCTTGTGCCGTTTTCTTACCAGGCGAAACAGAGGCGATCAATGTGTGGCGAGATCAAGAGCGATGGCGAGAGGAAAGACAAAAGCAGTTTCCTGGTAGTGAACCTTTTTGGAATTTGTTACAGCGGCTATTTGAGGCTAGCTGGCGTTTTCAAGGAAGAGATCCTGTACTCCCTCCGCGCAATGCCTGGGATCTAGGGCAGTTAGTTGCGGCAGTTAGACCAGATACGTTAATTACTCTGCCTTTTGCCCTGATGACTGTCGGAGATGCCTTAAAGCTCTATGGTTTGGCTGGCGATAAACGCTTGAAAACCTTTTTAGACCTACAGCTAAAATTATATTCCCAGGTGGGAACAGAGGAAACAGCTCTACTTTATGCCGCTACCGCCTTAGCCGTTTCCCAAGCACCCCAAGGGTTATTTCACCTCGAAGGCAGTATGCAGGTATTAAGCGATCGCCTAGTGGCTGGTTTAGAGAAATACGGCGGCAAACTCCGAATGGGTCATCGGGTGCAACAGATTCATACCGAGTCTGGAAGGGTTACAGGGGTGACGGTGCAAAACAAAAAAGGAGAAACCTGGAGGTTAGGGGCAGAGGAAGTCGTTGCCAACGTCACGGCACAGGATTTAGTCCGACTGACTAAAGATCCCGCCCTGGATAACTATCAGCGTCGTCTGGAAAAGCTACCTCAACCATCTGGAGCATTTGTAATTTACTTGGGAGTTAAGAGATCAGCGATTCCCGCAGGTTGT
The DNA here is from genome assembly GCA_046050865.1 of Cyanobacteriota bacterium. GTDB lineage: Bacteria > Cyanobacteriota > Cyanobacteriia > Cyanobacteriales > Xenococcaceae > Waterburya. The sequence continues at coordinate 18,846 of JBJOPG010000034.1, read as the reverse complement.
TCGCCACACCTTCAGTTTTTATACAACCAAAACGAAGTAATCGGCGAAAATAACTCTCTATTTGTTTCCGTTAGCAAACCTGGGGATGGGCGTGCTCCTGAAGGACAGGCAACCCTAATCGCCTCTTCTTTCACCGATGTGGATCTCTGGTCAAAACCAGAGGCAGAGTATAAGCAGATCAAACAACAATATACCGCTGAGGCGATCGCTCGCTTAAACTCCTATTTTGACCTCTCGCCTAAAAACATCATCTACACCGAGGCAGCAACTCCCCGCACCTTCGCTCACTTTACCGCGCGCGAACAAGGTATTGTCGGTGGATTAGGACAACGCCTTAAGACCTTTGGCCCCTTTGGCTTTGCTAACCGCACTCCGATTAAGCATCTTTGGCTCGTGGGGGACTCCACCCATCCAGGAGAAGGCACAGCAGGGGTGAGTTATTCCGCTTTAACAGTCACCAGGCAGATTTGTAGGTCATAAGTGGTTGTAGGGACTTGGGGACTTGGTGACTTGGGGAAACTCCGAACTCGACTCACTGCTTATGACGTAAAAAAGGAACAGAAATCAACTCGCCCGTCGCCCCGCCGACTTTGACTTGCAAACCTTCTCCCCCAGCTTTGGTGCGGATGTAACCTAAGCCGAAAGCACCAGAGGGAGTATCGGTATAGCTAGTCAAGATGCCGATTTTGCTATCTTCCAGGGTGATGGGAGTTTGGGGTTCCACAGGTTGAGTTAGCTTGATGCCCCACAGTTTCTGTTTCACACCATTATAGGTATTTAAACGAGCGATGGTTTCCTGTCCGATATAGCAGCCTTTTTCAAAGGAGATAGTCTGCCATAGCCCAGCCTCTAGAGGGTTATAGTCTTCTGTCAATTCTCGACCTGGGGTTGGTCTACCCTGTTGGATTCTGAGGGTTTCCCATAGGCGATCGCCAAAAGCAATTGCTCCCGCCTCGACTATTGTTGACCAGACTACTCTTGCCCCATCACTTTCCATGATTAAGGTATACCCAGGAGTTGCTAAGCCACTGCCCAGACAGATTCTGACGGTCACATCCGCTATCGTTACGAGTTGGTGATCGGCAAAATTCTTGAGGGAAATAGTCTCAGAACTAATTTTTGCTAGTAAATCACAGCTCTGTTGACCCAAAATGCTAAATATAGCTGTAGTTTCCGAGATATCAGTTAATTTAACTTTGTCAAAGGGAAAGATAAAACGATCAAGCCAAGCCATTAACTGTGATTGACGATGGGGAGACACCAAAACTAACACAGAATCTTCCGTAACGTATGCCGTGGCTAAATCGAGAGTTCTAGCCGTGGACGTGACAAATACCGTATCACAGCCCTCTCCTGGCTTGAGTTTTTCAAAGTCATTGGTACTTTGATTATGGAGGTAACGCAGTCGATCTGCCCCAGTAATTTTGAGTAGCCCCCAATGAGAGCGATCGCCAATGGCAACCCCTGTCTCAATTGACCCTAAAGCCTGGTCATCATTGCCAAAACCGAGCACAACCCCCTCGCTATCAAAAACTGCCCCTGCTGATTCCTGTATCTGTCTTAATGCCATGATGCTGATGATTGTTGATTTTAGAGAACTATACTCGATCCTACTTAATTACTCCTAAGAAACAAATTAATCTGCTGAGACTGGGAAAAGGTTAAAGGTTAAAGGGAAAGGGAAACAAGCAAGACTGGGGAGTAGTTAAGATCAACAAGAGGGAAAAAAGTTACAATCACCTAATAACCAGGGTTGATTTTCAAGTACTTTAACCTCTAGCCCCATTTTTGTAGTGGATACCGACACCTTTCAAAGCAGTTCCGTCACTTTTGACTCCATAGATTCAGCCTTAGCTGAGATTAAAGCAGGTCGCTCGATAGTGGTCGTAGACGATGAAAACCGAGAAAACGAGGGGGATCTAATCTGTGCGGCTCAGTTTGCAACCCCCAGCATGATTAACTTTATGGCGGTGGAGGCGCGAGGGCTAATTTGCCTGGCGATGACGGGCGATCGCCTGGATGATTTAGACCTGCCATTAATGGTTAGCAAGAATACTGATAGTAATCAAACTGCTTTTACCGTGAGCATTGATGCCTCACCAAAGTTGGGAGTGACCACGGGAATCTCCGCCGAAGATCGTGCCCGCACTATTCAAGTGGCAATTAATCCCGCTAGTATTCCTGAAGATTTAGTTCGTCCTGGGCATATTTTTCCGCTCCGTGCCAGGAATGGTGGAGTTTTAAAACGAGCAGGACATACGGAAGCGGGAGTGGATTTAGCTCGATTAGCGGGGCTATACCCGGCGGGGGTAATTTGTGAGATTCAAAATCCCAATGGTTCGATGGCGCGTCTACCTGAGTTGGTTAAATATGCCAAGGAACACAACCTGAAGTTAATTAGCATTGCCGATCTGATTAGCTACCGCCTCCAGCATGATCGCTTTGTCTATCGAGAATCTGTATGTCAATTTCCCAGTCAGTTCGGCGAGTTTAAAATTTATGCCTATCGTAATGCTCTAGATAATACGGAGCATTTGGCGATCGTTAAGGGAGATCCCTCGGAACTAGCCTCTAAACCAGCCCTAGTGAGAATGCACTCGGAATGCCTCACAGGGGATGCTCTTGGCTCTCTCCGTTGTGACTGTCGGATGCAGCTCCAGGCAGCTTTAAAAATGATCGAAGCTCATGGTTTAGGAGTAGTGGTATATCTACGTCAAGAGGGTAGAGGCATCGGTTTGGTTAACAAGCTCAAAGCCTATACTTTGCAAGACATGGGTTTAGACACCGTAGAAGCGAATGAACGATTAGGATTCCCTGCTGACCTGCGGGATTACGGGATGGGAGCGCAGATTTTAAACGATCTCAGTATTAAACAGATTCGCCTCATTACCAATAATCCCCGTAAAATTGCTGGTTTAAAAGGCTATGGTCTAGAAATAGTCGATCGCCTGCCCTTATTAATTGAAGCCACGGACTATAATTCTCAATATTTAGCCACCAAAGCCCAAAAACTAGGGCACTTATTACTCCAAACTTATTTGGTTACTGTAGCGGTTTCCTGGACTGAAGGGGCAATCTCTCCCGAAGCTCAATATGAAAAGCTCGATAAAATTCGCTATCTCGCCAAAGAGCAAGACTTACTCGTGCAAGAAGAAGCGCGCCCCATTGCGATCGCTTTATTTAGCAATGCTAATTTGATCTTTCATTTAGGTTTCGATCAGCCAAATCTAGCTGATGCTAGTTGGTATCAAGACTGTACTCATCCTTATCTGGCAGGAGTATTACAGATCCTCGATCAGTTGGCAGATGGTCAAGATATTAGTCTTTTAGAGTTTTTAATTGCCCCTGGTGATGACCCTATGACTGGATTACAGATCAAATTAGATCGTCAGCATCACCTCCTTAGTCAAAAGCCATCGCAATTTTGTAATGTAATTGAAAATCAAATGATTTATAGCTTTAGCTCGAATAATAATTGATTTAGGGGGTTAATAATAAAATCTCTTAGTAAACTAAATAGCTTAAATAGCTAGGAAATTTTCCTTGCAAGACATTCATCAGGTATTATTTCCTTAGTTGATGCTCTGATTCAATTAAACTGTGCTCTTGATACTTCTAACTGAAAGCTGAAAGCTGCAAACTGAAATAGACCTCATTCATCACAAACATAGAATTAATAATGATTGATACTCTAAAGCAAAAAAATCTAGAAAACCATCAAGACTATATAGAGCATCAAACTTTTGCAGCTGGCGAATTAATGGTTTTAGAGAATGATTCTTATTGGTTATTGCACGAGGGTGCAGTTAAAACCTGTACTTGGACAGAAGAAGGTAACGCCATTACTCTAGGCTACTGGGGTATCAATGACCTCATTGGACAACCCTTAGCCCTCGTCCACCCCTATCAGGTTAGATGTTTGACTGCGGTTAAAGCTGAACGTATTCCCATCGAGCAAACAGGTCAAATTATTCACTTAATTCAACATCACATTCAACAAACGGAAGAAATACTCTACATTTTGCGCTCTGATAAAGCCCATCAAAGGCTCTGTCGCATTTTAATTTGGCTGGGACAAAAGTTTGGTCAAGAAGTCAAAGTTGGTAAGCTGATCGATTTGCGCTTTACCCATCAAGATTTAGCCGAGCTTGTGGGCACTACGAGAGTGACTATCACGAAACTAATCAATCAATTAGAACAAGAACATTTTTTGAGCCGCCCCCAGCGCAATACAATTATCATTCATTCATAAATTACGTTTGGTGTGAATTAGCTTCGTTCAAATGAACTAGTCCATAGCTTCTAGCCCGTACAATATTGACGTAAATTATAAATTATTGAACCTATGGCTTCATCAATTGTAAGTATTCAAGACGGTGCAGAAAATTCGCAACAGCTATTAATTAAGCCCCCTCGGGAAGGAGTTTCAGTTCAAGGTAAACTTACGATCCCTGGAGACAAATCCATTTCTCATCGGGCATTAATGTTAGGAGCGATCGCCGAAGGAGAAACAGTGATCGAAGGTTTGCTCTTAGGGGAAGATCCTCGTAGCACCGCAGCTTGTTTTCGAGCAATGGGAGCAGAGATTTCGGAGTTGAATTCTCAACGAGTTACTGTTACAGGTGTTGGCTTGGGTAATTTGCAAGAACCAGCCGATGTTCTGGATGCAGGTAATTCAGGGACAACCATGCGCTTGATGTTAGGGTTATTGGCTTCCCACCCCGATCGCCTATTTACCATCACCGGCGATAGTTCTTTGCGATCGCGTCCTATGTCACGGGTAGTTAAACCTTTGACCCAGATGGGAGCCAGTATTTGGGGTCGTCAGGGTAATTCCCTCGCTCCCTTGGCAGTGCAGGGAAGACAGTTACAACCCACTCACTACCATTCCCCCATTGCTTCGGCTCAGGTTAAGTCTTGCGTCCTCTTGGCAGGATTAATGGTTGATGGTCAAACCACCGTAACCGAACCAGCCTTATCCCGTGACCATAGTGAAAGGATGTTTCAAGCTTTTGGTGCTAATTTAGAAATTGATCGCGCTACCCACAGCGTCACTCTAACTGGCAAGCCTGTGTTACGAGGACAAAAGGTAATTGTGCCAGGTGATATTAGCTCTGCTGCTTTTTGGCTAGTGGCAGGGGCAATTGTGCCTGATGCAGATTTATTGATTGAGAATGTGGGGGTTAATCCCACTCGCATAGGAGTCCTCGAAGCCCTAGAGATGATGGAAGCAGATGTTACTAGACTCAATGAGCGGGTAGTAGCAGGAGAGCCGGTGGCAGATTTGCGGGTGCGCCACAGTAAACTAAAAGCCTGTGAAATTGCTGGCGATTTAATTCCCCGTCTGATTGATGAAATCCCCGTCTTGGCGGTGGCTGCTGCCTTTGCCGAAGGCACCACGATCATTAAAGATGCTGCGGAGTTAAGGGTGAAAGAAAGCGATCGCCTGGCGGTAATGGCGACGGAGTTAGGCAAAATGGGGGCAAGAATTAGCGAATTAACCGATGGCTTGGAAATTATGGGGGGATATCCGCTACAGGGGGCAGAGGTGGATAGTTTTACCGACCATCGTATTGCGATGAGTTTAGCGATCGCTGCTTTGAATGCTCAGGGAAAAACCACGATTAATCGTGCGGAGGCAGCTTCGATCTCCTATCCTGATTTTGTCAGTACCCTAACCACAATTGTGCATGAAGCAACTTAATCCATAACGATAACTAAATCTCTGAAGGCAATGCTCGAATAACCATCAAAGTTTCTAAAAACCGGGAATTTTGGAATTTTTAATTGCTGCTAATATAGCGGTGCTGTACAACAATGCTTAATCAATTGAACTTATTACCAAATTTACTGCCCTCATTATTGTTAGCCGCAGAAACCGCTCCCCCCAGCAAAATCATCAAACCCCTTGGCCATCATGAACTACTACTATTTCTCTTAGAAATTTCTGTTTTACTCTTGGTAGCAAGAGCATTAGGTGAATTAATGCGCCGCTTTAATCTGCCTCCAGTCGTGGGAGAATTACTAGCAGGGGTCGTACTTGGCCCCTCTCTTTTCGGCGCCATATTTCCTCAAGCTCAGGGTTATATATTTCCCCGCCTACAAGAACAGGCAAACCTGCTTTCCGTGATTTCATGGCTGGGAGTTTTGATGCTGCTGATTGTGACTGGGTTAGAAACAGATCTCAATTTAATCATCCGTAAGGGGAGAACGGCATTGCTCATTTCCTTGGGGGGAATTATCGTTCCTTTTGCTACAGGGTTTGGTCTAGGTTGGTTGATGCCAGAAATTTTTCTCGCCAACCCCAGTCAAAGACTAGTGTTCAGTCTATTTATTGCCACGGCAATGAGTATTTCGGCAATACCTGTGATTGCCAAAGTGCTGATGGATTTGAAGCTCATCCGTCGCGATATTGGTCAGATTACTTTAGCCGCAGGGATGACAGATGATACGATGGGCTGGATTCTTCTGTCTATCGTTGCGGGACTAGCTCAGAGTGGTAAGTTTGACCTTAGATCAGTAGCCGTTTCTCTAGGTTCGGCAATCCTATTTTTAACTTTGGCTTTTACCGTTGGCAGAGTCGTAACGGACTGGATTTTGCGCTGGGTAGACGAAAATATCGGTGGCGTGACCGCTAGCCTATCCGCTGCTTTGATTTTATGTTTTTTAGCCGCTTCCCTAACTCACGAATTGGGAATAGAAGCCGCTTTGGGTGCTTTTGTGTTTGGGATTTTAATTGGACAGTCACGACGCTTTAGCCGCGAAGCTGGACACACCTTAGAAATAATCACTGCTGGCTTTTTAGCTCCTATTTTTTTCGCTAGTGCAGGTTTAAAAGTTGATTTACTTCAATTATTAGATCCTCAAACCTTGATCTTCGGGGGCATTGTGCTGGCGGTAGCCTGTGTGGGTAAATTTATTGGGGCTTATGGTGGCTCGCGAATAGCTGGCTTAAGTCACTGGGAAGGCTTAGCAATGGGTTCAGGCATGAATGCCCGAGGAGCTATGGAGATCATTGTCGCCACTATTGGTCTTTCTTTAGGGGTACTGAATCAGCAAATGTATTCCATCATTGTGATGGTCGCTATTGTTACTTCTTTGATGGCTCCACCTTTATTGCGTTGGACGTTATCGAAAGTAGAAATTGGCGAAGAAGAAGCTTCCCGCTTAGAACAAGAAGAATTAAAAAGCAGTAGTTTTGTTAAGCAAATTCAGCGGGTTCTGATTCCCACTCGGGGGGGAACCAACGTGCAGTTAGCAACTCAGTTAGTAGGTTATTTGGCTCGTCAAAATCCCTTGGAAATAACTGCTCTCTATGTCCGTGACCCACAACTTAGCAAAGCGGGAGGAACCGTCCTCAAGGTGAAAGATCAAGCTTCAGAGTTTGCCTTTGAAATGGTGACTCAAGAATTACAATTACCCCCCAGCAGTAAGCTCCAAACCAAAATTGAGGAAGGGAGATCGAAAGCAGAACTAATTTTAAACGAGACTAAGAAAAACTATGATCTAGTCGTGTTGGGGGCAACGGAAGAATTGTTTTCTAAGATGTCTTTATTTAACCCCTTGGTAGATCGGGTTGTCCAAGAGGCTTCCTGTTCCACTCTAATTGTCAAATCGCATTTGCCCCAACCCCAAGGCGATAACTGCCCCATAACTCCCGCAAAATTGGAACGCATTTTAGTTCCCACTGTCGGCACGGAGTACAGTAAAAATGCCTTAGAAATAGCCAGTACAATCGCGGCGCAAACCCAAGGTTTAGTCACGGTGGTTAATGTTTTAACCAGTCCTCAAGTAGAGTATATTTACTACGATCGCGAACGAATGGATTTAGCCGAAGAAATGGCGAACAGCATGGTAGAACGACAGGTTGCTATCGGTCGCAGTTTAGGGGCACAAATTGAAGGTCATGTCCTCAAAGGTTCTAGACCTGAACAGGAAATTCTGGATTTTGCCAATACTCATCAAGTAGATTTGATCGTTCTTGGTAGTAACTTACGCCAGATTACGGGACGAGTTTTCTTGGGTCATAACGTCGATGCGATTTTAGCTCAAGCCAACTGCCCAGTAGCTTTGATTACATTTAATTAACTTGATAACTTGGTAGAAAATCGGAGTAGAGCGGAAAGAGACTAAAGACTATAATCTCTGAGACTAAATCAAGGATTATAGTCTTTTATTGATATTTGAGAATGCATATATTAGTTGACTAAACACCACAGTTATTAAACAATAATTAAAGTTACCGTTGGAAATAGCTAAATTATTGTTCAAACTACAGCAACTACTCGTACTGATTCTAAGGGAGCGATCGCCGCTTTAAGAGCAGAGGAGTTAAACTTAATCGATGTACTTTTATTAGGGCTTGTTGGCTTAGGAGAGTTGGGAATTTCTACTCGACAGTGACTGCAAAGCCAGAAGCTGCGGCGGCTACTAATGTGTAGCAGCATCGAACTAGAACAACAGGGACAGTAACTATTGACATTCATGATTTTTTAATGTAGTGTATCTAAACAAAAGAGATTTAAAACTTAACTTTTTTCTATACATCCAATATAGATAACATTTCCCAGAGTTGAGGAAATTGTCAAAGTACGCAACATCTTTGTCAAGAAACCTTAAAGATAACTCTGAAACCTTGGCATTTTGGAGTAACAGATGTTAAGCAAAGCTAAATGATTTTAAGCTTTCTATTCGACCTGCTACCATGTTGCCTCAGCTAGCAAAAACTATCTGTATTGTGGATAACTTATTTAACCTCAGTTAGAATTAAGTACATTAGTAACTTGAGGCAGCTATAAGCTATAAGCCATAATCTATAAGCTATAAGCTTTTTATTCCGAACTTAAATTATTTAACCGAACTACGAAAAATAATTACAGTACTATTGGCATGATGGGCGATCGCCTCAGGAATGTTACCATTCATTACGTTTTGCAATAGTCCTTCATTGCTAGCTCCTAAAATCACTAACCCATATTTTTGGTCTTGGGTTAAGTCAATGACAGCTTGGGATACGGAATCACTAGTAATTAGCAGGGAATCAACAGCACAGTTGAGAGTATTGTGGAGTAGTTCTAGTGCTTGCACAAAATCAGTGGTGAAGTGTTCCCTGGAATTGCCAGAAGATACCTGACATAGTTGTATGTGGGGTGAGATGTGGGGCAAATTAGCCAGGGCGGGCAAAATATTTAACAACTTATGAATGCGATCGCCTCCCGTGGTGGGAATCAGCCATTTATGTTGTATCTTAAACTGTTGGGGAAAAGCGTGGTCAGCAGTTCCCAGTTTAATGAGCATCAGGTCACAGGCAGCTTGCTGAATTAGAGAGTCCACCACGTTACCAAAAATCGATTCTATCCCTGAGGTTTTACCTTTCCAACCCATGAGCAGCAGATCAATTTGCTCTCTAGTAATAGTTTCTAAAATCGCCTCAGTAATATCGGTAGCGATGCGGATTTGAGTATGGAGGGCAATTCCCGCTGCTTTACCCCAATCTTCTAGCTGTTGCATCAATTGACGTTCATCATCGGTGTCCACCTGTGCTTGGGCAGGATAAACATAGTTAGGTACGCAGATCACCCGCAAACATTGAATTTCGTATTGATGATAGGTGGCGATCGCTGCGGCAATGCTCAACAACCGATCCATGTGTTCAGGATTTGCCAAGGGTAGTAAAATGCGCCCTTTGCCGGTGGCGGGGGAACGACTTTGATACACCACATAAGAAGGTTCCAGACGAGCTTTTGGTCGATGATCGTAGTTTAAATGTTTCGCTTCGGCTTTGATAATGTCACTGCGGGTAATAATTCCCAGGAGTTTACACCCCTCCGTCACAGGTAAACGGGATAGCTGATAGCGATTGAGGAGATATAACACATCCGCCAAAGAAGTTTCAGGCGCCACGGAGATGGGCTGGGGAGTCATGATATCTTTAAGCACCATGGAGGTAACTTGCTGACTATCTTGGGGAATATCCGACTGGGCAATTATGCCCACCAGCTTGCCGTCTTCCACCACAGGAAATCCTCGATGATGCGATCGCGAGATGGCTTTGACTAAATCCGGCAGAGAAAGATTACTGGGTAAAGTTTCCACCTTCGGCTGCATTACATCATTGGCGGTCAATTCCGCCATAAAGTCATGGTGGGGACTTTCGGTGGTCAGTTCAATGCCACTAATTGCCAACAGGTGTTCATACAGAGAACCTTTAGACACGCTTTCCGCCATAATATAGGCGATCGCACAGCTAATCATCAGGGGCAAGACCAAATTAAAATCTGCCGTCATTTCAAAGACAATCACAATTGCCGTTACCGGGACTCGAACTACAGAAGTAAAAAATGCTCCCATCCCTGCTAAAGCAAAAGTATAAGGAGATTCCGAGCTAATTAAAGCCACTTCAGCAGACCCTACCAAATACCCCAGTGCCGAGCCTAAAACCAGGGCAGGAGCGAACAAACCCCCTGGTGCCCCCGCACTATAAGCCAAAATCGTCAGGCAAAATTGAGCGACAAAGACAATTGCGGTGGTTTGCCAGCTAAATTGCCCAGCAATTAATAACTCTTTCAACCCTGCATTATCTTGAAAGAAAGGTGGCAGCCAAGAAATGACGGTGCCTGAAATCAATCCCGCCAAGCCAATTTGGATCGGGATCGGTAAGGGTGAGGTACGACTAAACTTCATCCCGCGAATAATTCCTCGGTTAAAAAGTCCCCCCAACACCCCCGCCAGAATACCCAATAAAACATAAAAAGGAATTTCCTCCACCGTAAAGCTGCCCTGCTGGGTAGCATCAACTCCCGCCAAAGAAACGTTTAAGGGAACACTTAAGGAAGCATTGAGATCCGTCGAACTCAGAATGCGAGAGACTACAGCACCAGTAAAAGAAGCGGCGATCGCTGTTTCCAAAGTTAAGCCTGAAATATCCCGCATCAACTCTTCCACCACAAACAGCACCCCGGCGATGGGGGTATTAAAGCCTGCCGCCAACCCTGCCGCCGCCCCTGCGGCAATCATCTGACGACGATTAGTCGGAGAATTAGGAATCCAGCGACTCACCTGAGCTCCTAAAGCTGCGCCAATATGCACTGTCGGGCCTCGACGACCGACGGTAAACCCAGCACCAAGAACCAAAATAGTAGCTAAAGTTTTCACTAGGGCAGTACGCAGATTTAGCACTACAGGATACTTCGCCAAAGCTGCCTTAACCTGAGGAACCCCGCCCCCCGCCGCCGAAGGAGCTAAAACTTGAATGATTACCCCTGCCAAGGTACCGAAAACTAAACCCATTAAGGGAAAAACAATTTTGCCGCCAACAACACTCGCTGTGTGTAATCGCCAACCTCCGAGCCAGCCAATCCCCTGCTTTAGTAGTACTGCCGCCAAAGCCGAAAACAAACCGATTAAACAGGCTTCTAACAAAGCGTAGCGAGTATCGAGAGAACTATTGGCTAACCATGAAGATTTTTGCACCTTAGCCAGCAGATTTTTCATTCTCTTAAATTTGATCATCTGATTTCGCGAAGGAGACTCCCACCATAGCTGTACTCAGCTTGGTGGTGAGACAAAGGACTTGTCCGCATGTAATTCGCGCCTCTAATTAAGTTGGTTACAATAAATGTGGTAAAATGTGAGCTATGGTTGAAAGAGCTTACAAGTACCGATTTTTCCCCACGACCGAGCAAGAGAATCTCTTGCGACGGACAATGGGATGTGTCAGGCTTGTCTATAACAAAGCTCTTGCTACTAAAATCGAAGGTTGGTATCAGCGACAAGAGAGGATTGATTACAAACAAACCTCTAGTTTGCTTACTAGTTGGAAAAAGACCGAAGATTTGGACTTCCTTAATGAAGTTAGCTGTGTACCTTTGCAGCAATGCTTGAGACATCTGCAAAAAGCCTTTGCTAACTTCTGGAGCAAACGTGCCAAGTATCCAAGGTTTAAAGCAAAACGCAATGGTGGCTCGGCTGAATTTACCAAGTCGGCTTTTAAATACCGCGATGGTAATTTGTGGTTGGCAAAATGCACTGAACCATTGAACATAGTTTGGTCTAGATTTCTGCCTGATGGCACTAGCCCATCTACTGTCACAGTCAAACTTGAGCCGTCTGGTAGGTGGTTTGTTTCTCTGTTGATAGACGACCCAACTGTTAAACCATTGCCACCAACTGATCAAAAAGTTGGCATTGACGTTGGTATCAAAGCGCTGCTGACTACCAGTGACGGAGAGAAAATAGCCAATCCAAAGTATTTTAATCGGCTTTATCAAAAGCTTAAAGTAGCGCAAAAGTTGTTGAGTCGGAAAACCAAAGGCTCTAGTAACCGACATAAAGCGCGACTTGCTGTTGCCAAGATACATGCCAAAATTAAAGATGCTCGTACCGATTTTTTGCACAAGTTGACTACTGATTTGGTTAGAACTAACGGCATAATCGCCATTGAGGATCTTGCTATCAGAAACATGGTTCGTAACCATAAGCTGGCGCGTAGTATTAGCGATGCTGCTTGGGGGGAAATGTTTCGTCAACTTGAGTACAAATGTGAATGGTACGGGCGTACGTTGGTCAAGATTGACCGATTTTTTCCTAGCAGTAAACGGTGTAACCATTGCGGGTTCGTGATGGATAAATTGCCTTTGGATATTCGCAATTGGGATTGCCCTAGTTGCGACACCAAAAGTATTGATAGGGACATTAACGCTGGAAAAAATATACTCGCTGCGGGACTCGCAGTGATCGTCTGTGGATCGGACATAAGACCTGATAGACATGGCTCTAAAGGGCAGTTGAGTAAAACCCGTGTTACGGGAAGGAAACAGAAACCTAAGTCGTGAGTCTTAGGAATCCCCTACTAAAACGCTCAAGCGTTTAGTGGTGGGAGGATGTCAATATTTGTTAACTAGCGGCTGCGGAGGCGGGACAATTCCAGGTTTATAGAGGAAAGCATCAATATTTTTTAAGGTTACTAAATCTGCTTCAGGAAGATTCGCTAAACTATCGAATTGACTATCGACTTCCAGAAAATTAAAGGCACGACGAAACTCGGCAGGAGTAGCGGCAACGGGAGCTGCAAAATGACAGGGAATTACTCGGCTAAAATTCCAACTAGCAACATTATCAGCCCATTTTAGTGTTTCTTTGGGGGCGCGATTAAGGATTAGAGTTTGTAAGATGGGGGCAACTAGTAGCTGACCATTTTGGCGCAACCGCACAAAAGCAGCTTGCCAGTTAGGTTGCCACTGAAAAGGATATAGTCCCCAGTACGTCTTGGCTGATTTATGAGGCGATCGCCAAGCATTTTTAAGTATTTTACCTAAACTAGGAATATCCAAGACACTAGAGCGAAAATACATTGCAAACAAACAAATTCTCTGCCAACCTCGAAGCCGATGCTCAGGAGTATCAATAATTGCATCTTGACCATTTTCCCTGGCATGAAACAACAGGGGCAAGAGATCCTGCTCAATAATTTCGGGTGGGCGATCGGGTATAGAAACAAGGGAATCGGTAACTAGTAAAGTTTGCGATCGCTTATGGAAAAAAGCAACTTCCTCAAATTGTCCCAATTTCAGATCAATTTCCCCTAAAATAGCGTAATCAAACTCATCAGCAAAAGGAGTCTGGCTACTATCGACAGGTAAAACTTGGGTACGCCGAGGGGGAAACCCCAACCAAGTTAAGGGTAAATTTATAGGAAAGCTCCATTGTTTGGGGGCAACAAAGACCGTCGCTTGGGGAAACTTACGAGCAAAAGGCCCAACAAAATTTTTATGCTCTAGTCCAGAGATAGTAGGCAAAATGATATATTTCACCTCTCCATGGTCTACTTCTAACTCCCGCATCAGACCCACGCACTCTTTGGTGGGAGCAACGGGAGCATATACCAAAAGCCCGCCGCGCTCAAGCTTAATCACCGTCATCCGAATGGGCACCACTACATAAAAAATGCCCTGTAATTGATCGAAAGTCCAAATGCTATTGGGTAGAATTTCCCGCCGAATTGTACGTCGCTGACTATAGGGATAGATCGGTACGTTTGCCCAAAAATGCCAATGATAATCTTTAGCCTCAATCTGATGGCGACTTAATTTGTTTGTTTGACTCACTATCCCTCGATCTTTCCTCCGCCTGACACACAAATTCCTTTTGCCTACATATTCTCGCCGAAAATGGAGTTTTGGTAAATTAACGACTAGCAGATACTTTTCGCTCTTTGGTCATCAAGTCTCTTTCTGGAAAGCAAATTTAGCCAATCCAGGGAATATCATCATCATCAACTTGAGGGGAACTAGATTGTTGTTCGAGGAGTTGCGGGGCTGAGGTGGTCGCTTTAGCGGTACTTTCAGTTGCCTGTTGGTTAACCTTTCTACCAATTAGGGGAGATTCAAATAGTTCTAGAGGAAACAAGTGTTCTAAAAAAAAGTCAACGGTTTCCTGACTTAACCGTCCTTGCAACACAGCGATCACCCCAAATTTAACCCAAATTCTCTTCTGTTCTTCCAAGATGGAATTTGTTTGTTGCTTGGTTAACAATCCTGACTTTTCTAAGTAATAACCAAGGAGCTGTTTTTCAGTTTGATTGACTAGGTTGCCCCACTCATCGGCAAAAAAATCGGCAGTTCTTTGGTCGATCCAACCTCGTAGAGCCAAGATTTCTCCCACTCGCAGATTATGACTCTCTCGTCGCTCTGCAAGGGCTATTTGTATTTGTTCATCAGAAACTAAACCTGCTTGTTCCAGGACTTCTCCTAGCAACTTATTCTGGGGCAGTTTATTGGTAGACAGCATAAACTTTAAAATCAGAGATTTTTTAGCTTAATTTATAATGCTAAGTATATTCCGAAGTATTTATGTGGTTAATCAAGTTTCCGTCAAAATTGCTGACTTAGATTAAATATTGGATGAAGTAGATGAACTTTATTCATTCTAAATTTATTCTCAAGTCTTTCAGGGAGACAATTTTAGACCAATTATTTTAGAGCCTCAACTAGGAAGTAATTCCCGTAGATTGCTTCGCCATTTCCATAAAGATTTCGTGAGTACTATGAGCTTCTTCTCCTTTTTGAGGTTTCCTTTGAATAAAGCTCCCATCAGCTTGCAGTTCCCAAGCCCGACGATTATCCGCCAACATGACCCCTAAAATTTCTTGTAGATCGCGTAAAATGTCTGGGTTTTCAATTGGAGTAACAGCTTCCACTCGCCGACTCAAATTACGGGTCATCCAATCGGCGCTACCAATATAAATTTCTTCGGCACCGTTGTTATGGAAATAGAAAATACGAGAATGTTCTAAAAAACGACCAATAATACTAATTACACGAATTTTTTCGCTGATTTTGGGCAATCCTGGTCTGAGACAACAGATCCCGCGAATAATCAGGTCAATCTCTACCCCAGCCTGAGAAGCTTCATAAAGCGCCTGAATTACCTCTTGATCGACGAGGGAATTCATTTTCGCCACAATCCGCCCTGTTTTTCCCTGACGACAATTTTCTGCCTCTCGATTGATCATCTCTACCATTCGCTGTCTAAGACTAACTGGAGCAACCAGCAACTTACGATAGGATTTTTGTCGAGAATAGCCCGTCAGGAAATTAAATAAATCTGTTAAATCTGCCCCTAATTCCTCGCGACAGCTTAGTAGGCTTAAGTCGGTGTAAAGCCTAGCGGTTTTGGGATTATAGTTGCCTGTGCCAATATGAACATAGCGGCGAATTTTTTCCTTTTCTTGTCGTACCACTAAAGTGATTTTAGTATGAGTTTTTAGTCCTGTGACACCGTAAACTACATGCACCCCAGACTTCTCTAGTTTCTTCGCCCACAGAATATTATTCTCCTCATCAAAACGAGCCTTGAGTTCAACTAGTGCCACTACTTGCTTATCATTCTGGGCGGCGGCAATCAAAGCTTTGATGATCGGGGAATCGCCAGAGGTACGATAGAGGGTCATCTTAATTGCCAAGACGTTGGGGTCGTAAGCGGCTTCCGTTACAAACCGCAGCACAGTATTGCTAAAAGAGTAATAGGGATGATGTACCAACAAATCCCCATTACGAATCACATTGAAAAAATTTTCTCCTTCGCCTGTAGATTCACCTTCTTCTTCCTGTAACCAATTCAGACGAGGAGGGAGTACGGAATTCCAGGGTTCATCTTTCAGCTCCGCTAAGGGCAAGGCTAAAAAAGACATCAAATCTCCCAAGCTCAGCAAACCATCCACATCATAAACATCATTTTCAGCTAAGTTTAGTTCATGAATAATTGTCGATCGCAGCTCGGGGGGAACCGAGGCTTCTATTTCTAGTCGCACTGAAGAACCACCAATACGTCTTTTTTGTAACTCTTTTTCGATCGCCAATAACAAATCATCTGCCTCATCTTCTTCTACAGAAATATCGGCATTACGAGTTACACGAAAAGCGTAAGACTCCAGAATATTCATCCCGGGAAACAAGTACTCTAAATTATGAGTCACGATCTGTTCGATTGGTACTCCTGTCCAGACTCCAGAAACACCTCGATGTTTTTGTCCTAGTTCTTCAGGTAAAGCGATGAAGCGGGGTAGTACTTTGGGAATTTTTACTCTGGCGAATAATTCATGATCGATCTTCGGATCTTTCAACACCACCGCTAGATTTAAGCTGAGATTAGAAATATAAGGAAAAGGATGAGAGGGATCTACCGCTAGGGGAGTGAGAACAGGAAAAATATAGTCCTCGAAATAACCATTAATATAAGTTCGTTGTTCTTGATTGAGATCGACGTAGTTGAGTAGGTGAATCCCCGATTTAGTTAAGGCTTTTTTAAGTACTTTCTCAAAATGCTGATGTAGCTCTTGAAACATCGGGGTCAGTACCTGGGTGATCGCTTCTAACTGTTGTTGAGATGTACGACCATCTGCCGATAACTTACTCACTCCTGCTGCCACCTGTTTCTTTAAGGCAGCAATTCTGACCATAAAAAATTCATCTAGATTAGAACTAAAAATCGCCATGAATTTAAGCCGCTCTAGCAATGGTGTTCTTTCATCTAGTGCCTCAGCTAAAACTCGTCGATTAAATTCTAACCAGCTTAATTCTCGATTGAAATAATATTTAGGATCGTTGAGATTGATGGCACGATTAACGGATTTGGCACTAGTCATGGTTTGCTTGATTACCTAATAAATATAAAAAATATGCAGGCAGCTTATAAAATATTTTAGCTTTCCCAGAGACAACCCAATAAAATGGCGTACCAGAGTTGATTTCTGATTTGATATAATACAATCTCTTAAACATCAGGAAATTGTGGGAGTCCGCCATTTATACGCCTCCTTTAGCTCGTTTAATTGAGCAGCTTCAGCTTTTACCAGGAGTAGGACCGAAAACCGCCCAAAGATTAGCCCTACACCTCATCAAACGTCCCGAAAAAGAAGTTCAAGCCCTAGCTCAAGCTCTGGTCGCCGCTAAACAGCAGGTGGGCTTCTGTAAGGTTTGTTTTCATCTTTCTGCCGAACCGGTCTGTTCCATCTGTAGTAATCAGAATCGCGATCGCTCTACGATCTGTGTAGTTACCGATTCCCGTGACACCATTGCTCTAGAAAAAACTAGAGAATATCGTGGTTTATACCATGTCTTGGGGGGCGTAATTTCGCCGATGGATGGAATTGGCCCCGAACAGCTCAATATCGAGTCGTTAGTACGTCGCCTCACTAAAGAGCCAATTAAAGAGGTGATTTTGGCAATTAGTCCCAGTGTGGAAGGGGAAACCACTACGTTGTATATTAATGGTCTAGTGAAACCTTTCACTAAAGTAACCAGAATTGCCTTTGGCTTACCTATGGGTGGCGATTTAGAATATGCCGATGAAGTGACCTTGGCTAGGGCTTTGGAAGGTAGAAGAGAATTGGATTAAATAGACATAGACAAACAAAAAGTCAGAGGTTCTAGAGAATTTGGGACAGGAATTGACGAGTGCGCTCCTGTTTAGGGTTGAGAAAAAATTCATCTGGCGGTGCTTGTTCGACAATCATGCCATTATCCATAAATACCACCCGATCTGCTACCTCTCGGGCAAAGCCTACTTCATGAGATACACAAACCATTGTCATCCCAGAATTGGCTAAGGTGCGCATCGTTTCCAATACTTCTCTGACCATTTCTGGATCGAGAGCAGAGGTGGGTTCATCGAAGAGCATAATTTTTGGTTGCATGGCTAAAGCACGGGCGATCGCCACTCTTTGTTGTTGACCCCCTGAAAGTTGAGCAGGATATTTATAAGCCTGTTCCAAAATGCCGATTTTTTCCAATAGTTCCATTGCCACTTGTTTTGCTTGGGTTTTCGTCCAACGCCTGACCCAAATTGGGGCTAAAGTAACATTTTCCAGCACTCTTAAATGAGGAAAGAGGTTAAACTGCTGAAACACCATTCCCACTTCCCGTCGTATCGCTTCGATCTTTTTCAAATCCCCAGCCAGTTCAATCCCATCAATTTCTATTTTGCCTTTTTGATAGGGTTCGAGGGCATTAAGAGTACGAATAAAGGTAGATTTCCCAGACCCAGAAGCTCCCATAATCACCACTACTTCCTGTTTTTTCACCGCCAGGCTAACTCCTTGCAAAACGTGAAAATTATTGTCATACCACTTGTGTACGTCCTGAGCAATGATTATTGCTACTGCTGAAGAATCGTTCGAGTCAGTATTGATAGTCGTCATTTCAATTAATTTCCATCTGCTTTAGAACTTTTACCCAGTTACCCATTACCCATTGGTGACAAGTTAAGATAATCTGTCTTTAGTCAAGTCCTTGTCTTGATTAGGTTTAACATTTTTTTTAAGCTAATAATCCTACTCTCTTAGACTCA
>JBJOPG010000033.1:0-24273 GCA_046050865.1 Cyanobacteriota bacterium | reverse complement strand
GGGATGACTGGCACATTATATTGTCTGAGGCGATCGGCATCCAATTCGGTAGTCATATCCCCTTCAATCACCGCCATACTCAATTTATCTTGCAGGGCAACGAGAGTCTTCTCCAACAGAACAGTCTTGCCCGCTCCAGGACTACTCATAATATTGAGACAGGTAATACCCCAGCGGTCAAAGCGATCGCGATTCTGATTCGCTCCATCCTGATTGGCGTGGAGTAAATTTAGTTCGATGGCTGCGTCAAATGTTTGGTGCATAGTTTTTTTAAGTTGTTAGTTGTTAGTTATTAGTTGTTAGTAGGGGCGAACGGCCGTTCGCCCTTACATTTTTTGCCTCTACATTTTCATTCTCAATGGAATATTCAATGTGATCTATTTTTAATTCTCGTCCAGAGCGGATATCATCCATGGGGGAATTACAATCAGGGCAGCTATATTGCAAGCCGATCTGTGGCTGATATTCTTGTTGACAACCATGACAAAAAGCAATCAAGGGAATATCTTTAATGACTAATTCCACGCCTTCTAGAAAAGTGTTCCGAGTCTGAGCTTCAAACGCAAATTTAAGGCTGACAGGTTCAACACAGGTAAACTTGCCCACCACTAGATGAACTTTCTCGATTTGAGATGATTGTGGTTGAGATTCAGCCCAATCTTTGATGGTCAGAATCAAAGCTTTTGTCATATCAGTTTCGTGCATAAGGACTAGGGATTAGGGGATTAGGGGATTGGGGAATTAGGGCTTAGTCAGTGATCAGTATGTGTTTGGGGTGAGCTTTAATCCGTTCTAACCAAGCAAGAATCGCTGGATATTGCTGGAGATCAAAACCTCCTTCCGCCGCCACATGGGTATAGGCATAAAGACTAATATCCGCAATGGTATAGCGATCGCCTACCAGAAAACTGCGATCACTCAAATGCTGTTCCATGATCTGTAATGCCACATTTCCTAGGCGTTGTTTATGTTTTAGCTGTTCTTCATGTTTTTCAGGTTGCTTTAGAATACTGATCCAATACCGAGCAGTGGCAATATTGGGTTCATGGCTATACTGCTCAAAAAATAGCCATTGCATGATCTGAGCTTGAGTATATTTATCGACCGGAAAATACTCTGTATCTTGACTGAGATAGTACAAAATGGCATTGGACTCAGCAATAAACTGTTCTGGTGCAATTTCCAAAAGAGGTATTTTGCCGCAAGGATTTTTTGCTAGAAACTCAGGAGTTCTCGTTTCCCGCTCTAAAATATTGAGATCGATTCTGGTAAAAAGAATGTTTAAGAGATTCAGGAGCAATCGAACTTTATAGCTATTACCAGAAGGGAGAAAGTCATAGAGTTTGTACATTCTTCATGATTACCTGTAACTTACTTATTACTGCCAGGGAGAATCTACTTGCTGAGATTCCTCATGAATGTAGCTAGGTTTACTTGTACGGGGTAGCTGTCCTGACAGAACTAAATGCGCCATCGTGTCGCAAATAACACGGGTAGCTAGTAATGATGTGATATCGCTAATATCGTAGGGAGGAGAAACTTCCACAATTTCCATGCCACAGACGGGAGCATTCTGGACAATTTTCTTGAGGAGATAGAGAGCTTCACGGGGCAGTAATCCCCCAGGTTCGGGCCAGCCAGTTCCAGGGACAAATCCTGCATCAATACAGTCGATATCAAAGCTGATATATACACAGTCTGTACCATCTAACGCTTTCTCTAGGGCAAAGTCGGCAGCAGCATCTAGACCCATTTCGACGATATCGGTAACAGTCAAAATATTGGTTGCCCGCTCACGACAAACCTTAACTCCAGGGCGAGGAACTTGCCAACCACCAATGCCAAGCTGCACCAGATTTTTAGCAGGGGCATTCTCCATATTAGTGGCATGGAACCAAGGACAGGTATGCATCCTTTCGTCTAAATCCGTTTCTTGGGTATCCACGTGGCGATCAAAGTGAATAATTCCCACTTTTTTATCCCCTAAGTGACGACATACACCTCTTAGGGTAGGAAAGCCGATGGAATGGTCTCCCCCTAAGATGATCGGGAATGCTCCTGAAGCAAAAATATGAGCGATGCCTTTAGAAATCTGATCAAAAGACTTTTCGTTATTAGCAGGAATGGTAAAAATATCCCCCACATCACAAAGAGTAATTTGTTCCCGCAAATCCACCCCTAATTCAAAGTTGTAGGGAGTATAGAGGGCAGAGATTCTGCGGATACCTTGAGGGCCAAATCTGGTGCCAGGACGGTAGGTAGTGCCTGAATCATGGGGAACCCCGACGATCGCCACATCATATTGTCCAACATTGCGGACATCTTCTACATAGGGAGCCTTAAGAAAAGTATTAATCCCTGCATAGTGGGGCAATTCGCCGCGAGAAAAAGTAGGGATTGAGCGATCGCGAATGCTGTCCGCAGCTTCCAAACCTAATTCCAGACCTCGATCTACTTCCTGTTGCCATCCCGTTAACGGTAATCTAGTTTCTTTTTCGAGGGCTTGCTGTGCCTCGCTAGAATTGTTGTTGGGGGTTGAAGATGCTTCGCTCATATTGGATTTGGCAATTTTGCTCTAATTTATTTTTGCTCTAGATCTGCTCTAGATACTACAAAGCCCAGAAAGTTGGCGAATAACTTTTGCGATCGCCTAAACCTCCCGGGCTTTTTTCCCGCCGTGTGTCCTATTACTCTTAAAAGCTATTAGCTAATAGCTAGCAGCTAATAGCCAAACAAGACTATTTAAGAAATAGTTAGCTTCTCTCGGACCAGTCATCTAGATGGCATAAATGCCAGTAAATCGGAACCCTAGAAGCCTAAAGTTGTTGTTTGTTTTTCTCTCTACCACCCCCAACAGTAGTATTTTTTAATCCTTTAAAGATCAATCGATACAAAACAAGTTATCTTTTGCTATGGAAATATAGGAAGCTTGATAAAACTTTAGGAGTTTAGAATTTGGAGTTCGGAGTTATGATCCAAGCTAGTTGCTAGTTGCTAGTTGCTACTTTCGATCACTAAAGCCTTTTGAATAATTAGGGGGATTTCGCTGGGTTTTTTGGCTATTTTGATGCCGATTTTGCGGAGTTCCTTAACAGTTTGGCGATCGCGATTAACCACGGGAATAGAAGCTGATAAGTGATTGCTAATGATGGTAAAAGCATCACGATAAATTTTTGCTTGGGGGGCTTTAAGTCCTGCTAAGTAGACGACGATGGGCTTATCGTAACCGTGATTTTGACTATAGGCGATGATTGACTTAATCTGGTTCACCCTTTGTCCAATAGCCACAATTGCTTTGGTATTAGGATCTTCATTGAGGGTTGCTAACCAATGGGCTAAATCGGAACCCAAAATACGCTCATTGCCCACGCTCACAACCATGGACTGCCCAATGTTCGTGGTATTTAATTCTGCGGCTACTTCATAACCCAAATGCCGACTAGAAGTAATTAAACCCACGATGCCTGGTTGATAAAACTGAGGCTGCAAATTACCCAGCCAGACCTGTTGAGGAATGACAATCCCATGACTCCCCGGCCCCAAAATTAGAGTACTAGTTTCCTGGGCACATCTAATTAATTCAATCGTATCCTGGGGGGGAACCCTGGAGGTGAAAATAATAATTTGCCGAATCCCAGCGGCGATCGCTTCTCTAGCAGCATCCAGCACTTGATAGGAGTCAACGAAAATCAAGCTAATATCCACCTTCCCCATTGATGTTTGCACCTGTTCCACTAAATCGAAGACAGGTAACCCTTCTACTTTAGTTCCGCCGTTACCAGGGCTAACCCCCGCCACAATATCTGTACCGTAAGCTTTCATTTGCACGGCGCAAACAGTTGCCTGGGAATCAGTAATTCCTTGAATAATGACTTTGTTGGGGTGAAACCAATTCATAGAGAGAGAATATTTAGGATTTAACTAGACTTAACTAGATTTGACTACGGCGATCGCTTGCTGGACACTTTCTTCTAAGCTACTAGAGAGATAAACCTGGGGTGAGCGGGGAAAATCGTCAATACTATCTTGATGGAGTAAGCGTAAAACAAAATATGGTTTGGAGTTAGAAAATTGAAGAACCCTCGGGACAGTTATGGCTGGGTTCTGATCTAGCTCTGGCTCATCACCGAGGGCGATCGCTTTATTGCTATTTGTTGAACTAGTTGGACTAGTTGGACTATTAACTGAATTCACATTATTAACCAAAATCTGTTCTGAGGGAGATGAGAGGGCAACTTCTGAGGGAGAGGGGCAATAGTCAGCACAATAATCAACAATAGTTTGGACGATTTCACGATTCACAGCGAAAGTATCCCAAATATTGAAGATGATCACCTTGATTTCGGGGAGGGACTCCAATGCTTGCAAGATATTTAGCAACTTCTCTCGATATAGTTGCAGATTTTCAGCTACCTTCCCTCCATCAGCTAAACTATTTTCGATTAAGGCGCTACAAGCAGGGACTACTTTGTTTTGTTCTAATAAGTCCCAGGTCAGCAAAGCTGAGTCAAAGCTATTACAAATCATGGCAAGTTTCCCTGTCGGCTGATGCCAATCCAGCCAGCGCCAACTAACTTGATTCAAATTTTGGTTAGTTTGCCAGACACCTTGGTAACAACTTGCCCGCTGTTGTGCTGAAAAATTAAGAGTTTCCATGATCGGCTGTCGAGCTAAAGCATGGTCATTGATTTTAATTCTGCCATCTAAAGCCATCAATTCTTCTTGGTGATTAACCCCCAAAGGATTAATTTCGATCAGATCTAAATCTTGCTCTTTAAACAGACGATACATTTTGGCAATTATGTCACTCACAGAGCAAATTAGGCTCCCCGATAGACCCATCGCCGCAGCTAAATGTCGAGCATAAAATAGGGAAAAGTCCTCTGTCACCGCAACCTGCTGTAAATTAGCCAGTAGGGAATCAATATTCATCCCCCCCCAAGCAGAACCCAAGAGAACGGGACACCGTAGGTCATAATCGAGGACAATTGCCAGAAACAACTCTCGCTCAGTGTTGTAGTGAGCCTCTGCCAAAACAACTTCAGGATACTCCCCTAAGATCGACAGATTAAAGATACTGCGGGCAGCAGCGATCGCATCGATAGTATTCGCCACAAAACGTACCCCACCAGCTTTTCCGCGCCCACCAGACCGCACTTGGGACTTTAAAACTACAGGATAAGGGATTTGCAACTGCTTGATTTTTCTGGCATCTTGAATAGTCAGGGAAGGTAAAATCGGAATACCTACCATTTTGAATAATTCTTTAGCCTGATACTCTAATAGTTCCATGTCTTACAATTGCTAGATGTCTAGTGTGAATTAAAAGTTATAGCTCCTAGCTTCTAGCTCCTAGCTTCTAGCTTTTAAAGATAAGAGCTAAAAATATTTTTTAGTCAATAAAGACAGCTTCTCTCTAGTGGCTGGAGGAATGCGATCGGGAGGAGTCAGAATTGCATATTTTAAAGCGGAGTGAGCAGCCGACTCTGGCAGCTTGGTATTGAGTCTTTTAACAGTCTCTTTAATTACCAGTTGAGCGTTAATGGCGTTTTTGTGTAAATTATCAATAATCATCTCCACGGTAACGCTATCGTGATCAGGATGCCAACAGTCATAGTCGGTAACTAAGGCAAGGGTGGTATAAGCAATTTCTGCTTCTCTGGCTAACTTCGCTTCCGTAAGATTAGTCATGCCAATAATCGTTGCATCCCAGCTACGGTAAAGATTAGACTCTGCTTTCGTGGAAAATGCTGGGCCTTCCATACAGACATAAGTGCCACCACGATGTAGATTAATATCTGGCAAATTCAAGGAATCTACAGCATCAGCCAAAATATCCGCCAGATGAGGACAAATCGGCTCACCAAAGGCAATGTGAGCTACTAATCCTTCACCAAAAAAGGTAGAGACGCGATTTTTAGTGCGATCAATAAACTGATCAGGAATTACCATGTCCAGAGGTTTTGCCGCTTCCTTCAGAGAACCAACGGCAGAAGCGGAGATGATGTATTCCACCCCTAATTGCTTCATGGCATGAATATTGGCGCGAAAAGGTAATTCAGTGGGGAGCAGGTGATGATAACTCCCGTGACGAGCTAGAAAAGCGACGGTGGCACCTTCTAGTTGACCAACGATGATCCCATCTGAAGGATCGCCAAATGGAGTAGAAAGTTTCACTTCCTGGATATCTTGAAGAGCATCCATTTTGTAAAGACCGCTACCACCAATAATGCCAATTTTTGCCTCTACCATACGCCTGCCAGATTTGAGTTGTTATTATGCTCGATTATTCTAGCGATATTTTGGGGTTTGGAGTTTCTTTAATTAACTGACGTTACTTACAATTATCGGTTGGGGAGATGGGGAGATGGGGACAACAAATCAACTTAACTTTTCCTAAGTCCCTAAGTCCCTAAGTCCCTAAGTCCCTAAGTCCCTAAGCCCCTAAGTCCCTAAGTCCCTAAACTACGGTTTTTACTTAAATTGCGAAACATCAGCAATTAATCTTCGACTTCTGTAGCTATTACCAAGGGCATTACTTCTGTTCCAGGATCAAAAGTGGCGTTGGTGGCAATGCGATCGCGAATGGATTTGGCGATTATCTGATTAAGGCGATACATTTCTGGACAAGAATTGAAACGGTACTTGACATCAATAATTCGTTGTTTCCTCACTAGAGTTTGACTTTTCTTTTTTTCTTCTACTTGTTTAGTGCGGTTGCGAAGAAAGATGTCGGGTTTTTCGTCACGGCTTTTAATATCAGGGAGAATGTCCGAACGATAATTGCGCCAATATCCCTTAAAGTTTTCACTTTTAGGATTTTTATACAGTTTAAAACTATCTAAAGTAGGAATATATAGGGAATAGAATTCTCCTTCTTTGACTACCTGAAAGTATCCCCAGTCTTTTTGTTGGCGGTTCAGGAGGATATCTAGGGCTAATTCGAGAGAAGGTAAAACAGTTACGGAAGTCGGATAGTCTTGAGGGCTATACATAGGTCAATTAAGTAGGGTTAGGATAAGTTTCAGCAGAGGGGCTTGTTGCTAAGAAAACCAAGATATGTTCAATTAATTAAGAGCAGTAATTTAAAAAATCTTTTATAGAATCGAAAAAGTCACATAATCATGAACCCAGAAAAATTCCTCAGCTTAAGTGCAGGCAAGTGGTTTAGTCAGCGCACCAGCTATCTTTTAGACCAGAATCAATGTACTAGCAGCAAGGCTGATCTTACCATTGAGTTGCTGACTGCCGATGATCCGCGAGTATTAGAACTAGCTCAAAAACACAGTTTGGATTCTAGTTTAGTTGTCGGTGGTGCAGTCCAAAGCTGGGATAACTCCGTAGATTGGGGCAAGACTGCTCGGGATAAACAGGTGGGTTCTGCCACAATTGTTTTGGTGAGCAATGCCGAGAATGAAAATACAGGCAAGCTCCTGCGTCCTCAAGACTCTAAAGTTTGTGGTCATTACGCTTTAGGAGAAGATGAGGCATTGACTCTGACAATTGAAACCGACACCATGGAAGCCGAAGAACGACAGTGGTTTGCCAGCGACAACTTTAAAATGCGTACCACAGTAGTTAAATACAGCGACGGCACCAAGCAAACCTCGTTTTACTCAGAAATTCGCAAAGCAGTGACGAAAGAGCAGTAAACTCTGGGGTGGGCAAGAAAACAACTGTGTTCTTTTACCATCCCTTCCCTAGACTAAGTTTGACAGCAGTTTTCAATTGAGTAGACACATTGATTTATCGAAGTAAGGGTAATGGGTAATGGGTTCTATCCAACTGAAATTCGCTGTAAATGCGGTTAAGGTGTATTTTCATGTGAAAAACACCGCGATCATCTAAATATAAAGATTGTGGCTGATTATAATTTTTTGGCGTTGCTGAATTAAAACATGAAGAATAAAATTTTTCATTAATTGAAGATATCTTAAAAAGCTAATAGCTAATAGCTGAGAGCTAATAGCTACGAACAGTAACACTATCAAGTTCATACCTGGATTCAGCAACGCCAATTTTTTAATATACAAATGAGAAAATATTAAACAGTTATTAAACAGTCAAATATCGATGCACTAAAGAATCCGTTAACTCAAGAGTTTTACCTTTTGCCACGATCGCTCCTTTATCCATGATAAAAAACTTCTGGGCTAATTGTCTAACAAAATCAATTTTTTGTTCTACTAAAATTACGGTAATCCCTTTTTCGCGGTTAATTCTTTTTAAAGTATCTTCAATTTCTTGCACGATTGAAGGTTGAATTCCTTCAGTGGGTTCATCGAGTAACATGATTTTAGGATTGCACATTAAGCCTCTAGCAATGGCTAATTGTTGTTGTTGTCCCCCACTTAATAATCCTCCTTGCCTGGTTAAATGTTCTTTCAGCATCGGAAAGAATTCAAAGATTTCAGAAGGGATTCTTTTACTACTTTTACCACTAGCAGAAAAGCCTAGTTTTAAGTTGTCTAAAACTGAAAGATAGGGAATGATTTCACGACCTTGGGGAATGTAAGCAATACCATAACGCGATCGCTGATAAGTGGGAGTTTTTGTAATATCTTTGTTGTTAAAAATTAGACTTCCTTGACTTAATTTATTCAAGCCAATAATACTACGTAACAAAGTAGTTTTGCCTACACCATTTCGCCCTAAAAGACAAACCATATCTCCTTCATTAATGGTCATATCAACATTAAATAAAACGGGTGTTTGTCCGTAACCAGCAGTTAGGTTATTAAGTTTAAGCAGCGACATCGATTTTTTCTCTTCCTAAATAAACTTCAATGACTTTGGGGTTATTTTGTATTTCTTGTACCGAACCTTCAGCTAATTTTTCCCCTTGGTGTAAAACAATAATTCTTTCGGCAATTTGTTTGACAAAATCCATATCATGTTCGATCGCAACTACCGCGTGATTTTGTGCCAAGGTTTTGATAATTTCTCCCGTGGCATGGGTTTCTTCAGGGGTCATACCAGCGGTTGGTTCATCGAGTAAAACTACTGTCGGATCTTGAGCAATTACCATCCCAATTTCTACCCACTGTTTTTGTCCGTGGGATAATGAACCTACGGTAGTAGCAGCTACATCTAGCAAGCCAATGCGATCAAGTACGTCAATGATTTTTTCTTTCTTAGTTTTAGTTAGTTTAGTAGTAATTGAATTGAAAATTCCATGGGTTCCTTTTAAGGCTAATAAGATATTTTCAAAAACAGTTAATTCGTTGTAGACATTGGGATTTTGAAACTTGCGTCCGATACCCATGCGAGCAATATCATAAGGGCTTTTATTGGTAATATCTTTGTCTTGGAAAAACACTTGTCCTGCTGCTACAGGTGACTTGGCTACGATCGCATCTAAGAGGGTGCTTTTCCCTGCGCCGTTAGGGCCGATGATCGTCACAATTTCGCGATCGCCTACTTCTAAATCTATACCTTTTAAGGCTTTGAAACCAGAGAAGACGACTTGTAGGTTTTTGACTGATAATATAGGTTTCATGATTGATTATTAATTGATTGTTGTTGTTGGGGTGTTTCCCTAAAGGACTCGCTTCTCATCGCGCGAAACGCCCTTATCTTGGAATAGTTTGGTAACTGAACCGACTAAACCATCAGGAATAAACAAGACTACAATTAACAGTAATATCCCGACAATTAGTTGCCAATCTTGGGTAACTCGTTCGGCAGAGTTTTGAATTTGACCTAATAAAATCGCTGCAATTAATGGGCCAACTAAAGTTCCTCTGCCACCAATAGCAACCCAAATAACCACCTGTGTACCGAAAGCTACGGCTAAATATACGGGGGAAATAAACCGATTGAGAGGAACAAATAAACCGCCAGTGATCCCAGCAATCCCAGCCGAAAGTGTCCAGATAAAGATTTTAAAGCTGGCAACGTCATAACCTAAATAAGATATGCGATTTTCGTTTTCTTTAATTGATCGCAAGATCAAACCAAAGTTGGATTGCGTCAGCCACCAACTACCAACTAAAACAAAGGTAGTAAATAACAAAATCATCCAGTACAGACCATTTGGAGGAATATCTACCCCAAAAATACTCAGTTTAGAAACATCAGTAATGCCATTTGTCCCGCCTGTATATGCCTGTTGACTGATGAAAAAGGTAGTTAACGCCGAAGAAATCGCTAGGGTAATAATCGTAATATAAACACCACTGACCTTAGAACGAAAGATAAACCACCCGATTAAATAGGCAAAAGCAGCCGGTATCAGTACCATGGCGATCGCAGCTAGAGGGAAATATTTCAAAGGTGCAATAAACCAAGGTAATTCTTTCAAACCATTCCAGACCATAAAATCTGGTAAATTTCCACCATAGGTATTACCTTCGGCAGAAAGATTCAACTTAAGGTAATATGCCATCGCATAACCACCCAAGGTAAAAAATACTCCGTGGGCAAAACTCAAAATACCTGTAAATCCCCATACCAAATCTAAGGAGATAGCCAACGCCCCGTAAAGTAATAATTTAGAAAGAAGAGATATCTGGAATTCTCCCAAGAACAAGGGGAAAATTGCCATGATTAAAAAGCTGATCGCCGTAATAATTCCTAATTTTGTCGGATTTCGCGATCGCGTTGCAATACCAATTGTTGATTGAGACATAATTTAAATGATCATGAATAAGGCATTGTAAGGGCGAACGGCCGTTCGCCCCTACCCGCGTTTTTGGATGGTAAACAAACCTTCTGGTTTATAACGGATTAAAATAATTACTGCTGCCAGGACGATTACCCTAGCAGTCGGATCGTTTAAGAGATAAGCGATACCGGAACTCGATTCACCAATTAAAAACGCCCCAGCTAAAACACCGATTAATTTATCCACACCTCCCGTTACTACCGTCATCCAGGCATCCACGAGATAATCCTGTCCCATTGGCGGAGATACGCTTTTAAGAGAAGAAATAACTGCCCCTGCCACTCCAGCTAAACCACAACCATAAGCAAACGTTACCATGTCTACCAGACTGGTATTAACTCCCAAACACTTTGCCATATCTCGATTTTGGGTAACAGCCCGTACTTGACGACCAAGATCGGTATTGTAAAGAAGATAAGCAGTTAAAGCTAGCAGCGCGATCGCCACTGCCACAATAAATAACCGATAATAAGAAATAGCGATCGCTGGTGAACCCTGGGCATCTTTTAAGAGAGTTAAGTTACCTGAAATATAAGAAGGAGATTTTACATACTTAAGCTGGGCGGTAAAAATCAATTTAATTACCCCCTGTAAAACAATACTTAACCCCCAAGTGGCTAGCAGAGTTTCTAGAGGACGACCATATAACCGCCTAATAATACTTATTTCTACCAATGCTCCAATGGCAGCTGTAATAATAAAAGCAAAGGGAATTGTCAGCAGTAAATCCATATTGAAGGTTTCCTGCATCAAAAAGGTGACATAAGCTCCCAGCATAATAAATTCTCCATGGGCAAGGTTAATAATTCGCATCACCCCAAAGGTAATTGCTAAACCCAACCCAGTTAGCAAGAGAATTCCGACAATGCCGATGCCGTTCACAAGCTGATTGGCTAAAGCTACTAAACTAAAAGCTTCAGTTACTTCTTCTGTTGCAGTCTCTTGCGCCAAGTAATAAAGGGGAAATAAGTATGTGTGCATTCTTTAAAGGGGGAAAGGGGGAAAGCGATCGCTGAAGAAAAATAATTATTAATGATCCATTGATTTACGTTTTCTCCAAATACTTAACTCCAAGCTCCTGTTTGGTTTCTTTAATGGGATTACTGCGATCGTCTGGTACAGGGCGAGTACAAATCCGACCAGGATATAGTGTCTGACTCCACGCAATCGGTTTAACCGCAGCAGGAGTGGCAAAGACGATCTCTGCTTGACCATCGGTACCCCATTTTCCAATACGAGAATAGAGATAGGTGTGATAGTTTTCAGGGTCTACTTTGACTAAACCTTGAGGTGCTTGGAAAACTTGTCCTCTGGTGGCTTCGCGGATAGTTTTGGTACTCAATTCTCCTTTTTCTTTGAGGACTTTTTGCATTGCCTGCGCCATCAGGAAAGTCTGGAAATAAGCTGCTTCCATCACCCCGTTGGTCACACGACTATCACCAAATTTAGCTTTAAACTGTTCTACAAAAGCCTTATTTTCTGGAGTGTCTACGGTTTGGAAATAGTTAAAACTGGTATAGTGTCCTGCCGCGTATTCTGAACCCATTGCCTGAATCTCTTCTTCCGTGGTGGGATAAGCCATAATCGGAATTTGTTCAGAGGTAATCCCTGCATCTTTATACTGGCGATAGAAAGCGGGAATACTATCTCCAACTAAGTTGCTGAGAACAAAGTCGGGTTTTGCCTGTTTAATTTTATTAATAATCGTAATAAATTCTGTCGTACCCAAAGCGGAATATTCATCGCCTACCACTTGACCGCCGATTTTTTCTAATTCTGCTTTAGCGATGCGGTTACTTTCTTTGGGGTAAATATAGTCTGAACCAATAAAAAAGCCTTTAGGCCCAAAATTTTCTTTACAATAGGGAATAGAATCGGTAATCTGTTGATTAGGTGCAGCCCCTGTATAGAAGACGTTTGAGCTGCATTCATTGCCTTCGTAATAGACGGGATAATAAAGCAAAGAATCTTTTTCTTCAAAGACTGGTAAAACCGACTTGCGACTGGCGGAAGTGTAGCACCCTAAAACGCAAAGCACTTGATCTTCATCGATCAGTCGCTTAGACATCTGATTATATAAATCCCAGTTGGAGTCAGGGTTAACCACTACCTTCTGAATCTTCCTTCCTTCAATACCAATCCCATTACCCTCCCAAGGACCAGTATTGGTATTAATTTGTTCTAATGCTAGGAAAGTCGCATCTTGCAAGGATTTTTCGACGATCGCGATCGTGCCAGTAGTAGAGTACATTACCCCGACTTTAATCGGATTTTCTCCTAAATCTTCATCTCCCGTGCTAGAAGCCCCTCCAGAACAAGCTGCTAAAATTCCCGTCCCGACGGCTAAAGAACTATATTTGATAAATTTACGACGACTTAAACCGCTAGGTAAATTAGGTTGATACTGTTTATTCATGAATTTGCTTGCTTTGTTACCTCAGAAATATCAGAAATTAAGAACGTTAATAAGTAGTACTTGAAAAAATCAAGTAACTAAAAATTAGTTGCTCATATTTCAAATAAATAAAATTAAAGTCATTAAATCACGACTTTCACCACGAATCTTGTTGACAAAATTGTTCAAAATCCAGATTTTGCACTCAAAATTTTCGATTATCATCAATCAAAATAAATACTCAAAAAACTAACTGTCTGTAATCAATTAATTTTTCATGACATTGGTTATTCTCAACTGCGGTGTCAACTATGTATGAAGCATAAGCTTGTCTTTTTATTTGTTTTGTATTCTTCTTTACAAAAGAAAAAGTTTTTAACCGCTAGTTTAAGATTCATAGACGTTAATACCGTCTTCCTAAACACATGATCTTCTTGATCCGATCGGATTTTTTTCCTCTTTAGTAGCAAATAAGTATTATTATTTTTAGCTATAGCTTTTCCCAGAACCATGAGGTACTGCTTTTTCCCCTTTTCCCTTTTCCCTTTTCCCCTTTCCCAAACAAAACCAAAGTGTATCTAACGAATACGAGAAACGCTATATATTGCTTCAACAATAGATATAAACCCTAGAATAAGCCAAAAGTTATTAATTTTCTATTTATCTTGGCTCATGATCAAGATCAGCAGTATTAGAATGTTGGTCGTTTTTATGCTGAGAGTATTGACATTACATCCAGAGAATATCATCGAAATTGAGTACATACACTCATGCATTTTAATAATTGCTCCAGAAAATATGTAATTTCATGTAATTTTGTCATCATTTGTTGAAAGTGTATTGAATGAAAAATTATTAAAAAAAAGCTTATTGGTAACTATTTTTACATTTGCGATCGCATAGATAGTTCAAGATTACGAATATCCCGATTGAATAATTCTAAAAAACCAAAAAAACAATTGGAATTTGGAGTTTTTTCTAGATAACTTACTAAAAGATTGCTAATTCATTGAAGAAAAACCAACATAACGTAATCTTGCCTTGAAATAGTCATTTTTAGTGACTTACTAACACATTTATTACCAACAAGAAAAATAATAATGCCAGAAACTCTCTTCAAAATTGATTTAACCAAACCAATGGAGAAACAGGATGTCCCAGGTCATAATCGTTGGCATCCTGATATACCTGCGGTAGTTTCCGTCAAGCCTGGAGATGTCTTCCGTATTGAATGTAAAGACTGGACTGACGGACAGATTAAAAATAATGATGACCCTAGTGATATTGAAAAAGTAGATTTAAATATCGTTCATGTACTGAGTGGTCCAATTCGGGTTGAAGGAGCCGAACCAGGGGATATATTGGTTGTAGACCTATTAGATATCGGTGCGCTACCAGGAGATGAGTGGGGTTTTACGGGTATATTTTCCCGCGAAAACGGTGGTGGATTTCTAACCGATCATTTTCCGAACGCTGCCAAAGCCTGTTGGGATTTACAAGGGATTTATACAAGTTCCCGTCATATTCCTGGAGTGAGGTTTGCAGGGATAACTCATCCTGGATTAATTGGTTGCGCCCCCTCCATGGAACTATTGCAGACATGGAATAAGCGGGAAACTGCCTTAGTGGAGAAAGGAGGTCCTCCGTGGAAACCTCTAATTCCCCCTTTGGCTGCCTTACCCAACCCCGAACAGGCGGTATTAGGAACTCTTCCTGGTTCAGAATTTAACCGTGTCGCGGCGGAAGCTGCTCGCACTGTACCGCCTAGAGAACATGGTGGTAACTGTGATATTAAAAATCTTTCTAAAGGTTCAAGGATTTACTTCCCTGTTTACATTGATGGGGCAAATCTATCTATGGGGGATATTCACTTTTCGCAAGGAGATGGCGAGATCTCTTTCTGTGGGGCGATCGAAATGTCAGGCTATATCGACCTGCATGTAGATATCATCAAGGGTGGTGTGGAAAAATACGCCATGGTCAACCCCATCTTTAAACCAGGCCCTGTTGAACCTCAATACTCAGAATATTTGATCTTTGAAGGGATTTCTGTTGATGAATTCAGCGGGGAACAATATTACCTTGATGCTCACGTTTCTTATCGTCGCGCCTGTTTAAATGCAATTAATTATTTAAAGAAATTTGGGTTTACAGGAGAACAAGCTTATTTACTCTTAAGTTGCGCCCCCGTTGAAGGCAGAATTAGCGGTATTGTGGATGTTCCTAACGCTTGCTGTACCTTGGCATTACCTACGGCAATTTTCGACAAGAATATTTTGCCAACCTAATAGACTTCTTGCCCTAAAGGATATGCGTAGCGGTATGCTTTAGCACTAGCTCCGCGTCGCGCGAATCATAACTAAATACCTTGTTACGAGGGAAAAGGTTAAAGGTTAAAGGGAAAAACATTAATCTGCTATTCATGCAAGAGATCTAATACAAACTAATACAAAATGGTGGGCGATCGTTGATTGATTGTTAAGCTACAACGTCAATATGTTGCCCACCCTACAAATGTCGAATGTTAACTGTTAACTAAAAAGATGCCTCTATACGAATATCGTTGCGACCCCTGTGGGGAATTTGAAGCCTGGCGAAGTTTAGCTAAATACAATGCACCGATGAATTGTCCTCAGTGTAATCAAGTAGCTACTAAAATCTTTTCTGCACCCAATGTTAATCTCAATTCTGGTAGTTTATCGGCGATCGCTCGTAAGTCTGCTGAACCAAGATTAGTTCAACGAGAAGCTAAAGAACCAACTAAACCAAGATATCAAAGTTCTACTAGTAGCAGACCCTGGATGGTTTCCCATGCACCGCCAAGGTTTTGATGATCCAGTTGATAATTTATCTCCTGGATTGTAGTTGACGATAAACATCGCGGATATCCACCTTGTGATATGCCAGTGCCACTAGGGTATGGTAAAGCAAGTCTGCTACTTCCGAGGCAATTTCGGCTGGGTGATCGTCTTTGCAGGCCATCACCACCTCGGCTGATTCTTCACCGATTTTTTTGAGAATTTTGTTGTCGCCCCCCGCAATTAATTGACAAGTATAGGAGGATTCGATGGGGTTGGCTAGGCGATCGCAAATCACGCGATAGACTTCTGATAAGGTGTCGGCGGGAGGTGCAATCTTGCCCTCATCGATCTGATGGAAACAGCTACGTTCCCCTGTATGGCAAGCAATATCTCCTATCTGCTCAATGGTGACGAGAAGGGCATCACTATCACAGTCATAACGTAGCGATCGCACTTTTTGGATATGTCCTGAAGTTGCCCCTTTATGCCATAATTCTTGGCGCGATCTACTCCAATACCAGGTTTCCCCAGTAGCTAAAGTCTTTTGCAAGGATTCTTGATTCATCCATGCCATCATCAATACCGTACCATCAAGAAAGTCTTGAGCGATCGCGGGTACTAATCCTTGTTCGTTGAAGCGAATTTTTTCTAGAGGTAGGTTGTAATTTTCAGTTTTACTGGAGGACATGCTTGAGGACATTGTTAAAGATCTATTTACCATGAAGGTTGAGTAGCGGCAAAAACCAAAAAAGCTGCCCCATAGTCTGAAGCAGCCCCTTCAATCTCTACCTTCAAGTTTAGATCAATTTATATTCAATATAAACTTCGCTGGCATTAACAATCTCAAGACTGCCCCAGGATTCCAAATCCTTCAAGTAGTTGAGATTTTTTTTCGTGTTTTTAACTTTACCTAAAAAGTTATCCCTACTTTTGATAATGTTGTTTCTCAGGGTATATTGATTCATTATTTCAGACTAGACATTATTGTTTACCAATTTGTCAACAGTATAAATACTAATAGTAAAGCAATGGAGAAGCTTAATGTTAATAAACAGACATAAAAAAACTGGCAAATTTAGAATAAGTTCACCAGTTTACAAAAGTTTGCAAAACTATTAATATCCTCTGATACTCTTTACGACTAGGGGTTATCCTCAATTACCTGGTCGATTAGACCATATTCCATCGCCTCATAAGCCGACATAAAATAATCGCGATCGGTATCTTTCTTAATCTTTTCGATAGATTGTCCCGTATTATCTGCCATCATTTGATTTAACTGGTCACGAATACGCAGAATTTCTTTAGCCTCAATATCAATATCTGTCGCCTGTCTACGTCCTTGCACACCCCCTAAGGGCTGGTGAATCATAATTCGCGAATGAGGTAGTGCCAAGCGCTTTCCTTTGGTGCCACCACAAAGCAAGAATGCGCCCATAGAGGCAGCTAAACCAACACAGATAGTCACCACCTCAGACTTGATGTGACGCATTGTGTCATAAATTGCCAACCCAGCAGTTACGGAGCCACCAGGAGAATTTATGTAAAGGTAGATTGGTTTACCAGGATCTTCAGAATCAAGGTAGAGCATGATGGCAATGATCTGGTTGGCGAGACTATCATTCACCCCTCTACCGAGGAAAATAATGCGCTCACGATAGAGACGGTCATAAATACTAATCCAGTCGCTATACTGCTGACCAGGCAGTTGATAGGGAACTTTGGGAATACCAATGGGCATAGACTTTAATTTACCTTTAAGGATTTTTGTTGATCTTTTAAATTAACTGAGAGCGGCAACGGGAGTCGGTAGCTCACTGGTGCTTTCCAAAACTTTATCAATTAAGCCATACTCTTTCGCTTCTTGAGGAGTCATATAAAGCATTCTGTCAGTATCTTTTTCGAGTTTTTCCACTGATTGACCAGTATTACGACTAAAGATTTCCAGAACAGCTCGTTTATTTTCAATCACCTCTTTAGCGCGAATCTGAATGTCAGTAGCTTGTCCTCTGGCACCTTGGCGAGGCTGATGCAGGATAATTGTGCCGTTGGGTAAGCTGGCGCGATAGCCTTTAGCTCCCGAAGAGAGAATCATCGCTGCCGTTCCCATTGCCTGACCAATACAGATTGTGTGAATTTGGGGCTTAATGTAGTCCATGGTGTCACAGATGGCAAAAGCCTCTGTTTCAAACCCGATGGAATCTCCTCCATACCAAGAAGTACCAGTAGAGTTGATATACATGGTAATTGGTTTTTCTGGGTCATCAAATTGGAGAAAGAGTAATTGAGCTACGATCAACTCCGTAACGTCAATTCCCATTTGGTCTTTGTACTCATCGGGAGAAACTAGGGGAAGACCTAAATAGATAATGCGCTCTTTTAATAGCAGAGAAGGTAAATCTGGTGGTGGAGTGCGATAGTTGCCACCGCCTCCTCTATAGGGAGCTTGTACTGCCTGAATTGGTGAATCCATAGTTTTATTAGTAAATTTACCTCTTACGTTATATTGTTATCTACCCGACAAATTGACGGAGAAACAATATATAAGCTCAAATTATTGCTTTGATGTCAAGGCACTGTCCCCCGAATGAATTCGGGGGCTTGTACGTGCCGTAAGAGTTCGTACAAATGATTTTAACGCATCTATCTACCAGGTTTTACCTTGTTTTAACCTTTAAAACCGAACTTTCACCGTATTAACCGAACTATTTCTATAGTATCTTTTCCTTTTCAGTAATCAGCTTTCCCTGCGACGATGGCTAGAACATATGGCTAGAACAATTGCTTTAATTGCCCACGACAATCAGAAAGATGACATGGTGAATTTTGCCCTCAAGCATCAGCCATTGTTGTCTCGCTATCATTTAGTCGCCACGGGGAATACGGGAAAAAGAGTTAAGGACGCAACCAAACTGGAAATAGAAATCATGGCATCAGGTTCCTTGGGGGGAGACGCTCAGATTGCTGCCAAAATCGTAGCGGGAGAAATTATTGCCGTTATTTTTTTAATCGATCCCCTTACCGTTCAACTCCATGAGCCAGACATTCGTTTGCTATTGCGTATTTGTAATATATATCAAGTGCCCTTAGCAACTAATTTAGGGACGGCGGAGACGATCGCCGATAGTTTTGCTCAAAGTTTGGTAGCTCATTTGATCTTTAATCCTGTGTCGGGA
Source organism: Cyanobacteriota bacterium (assembly GCA_046050865.1). Lineage (GTDB taxonomy): Bacteria > Cyanobacteriota > Cyanobacteriia > Cyanobacteriales > Xenococcaceae > Waterburya. Next base: position 5,235 of record JBJOPG010000033.1, on the reverse strand, counting down.
AATGGTAATGGTCAACAAGACCTGGCATTTATTAAACAAACCTTGGAACCTCATTTACATCTAGAAGTCCATTTAACTAGTGCGGATATTGATCCTCGGGAATTGGCTGACCAGGCGATCGCCCAAGATGCCGACCTGATTATTGCTTCTGGGGGAGATGGCACCATCTCAGCGGTGGCGGGGGCAGTCATCGGTACCGACATTCCCTTGGGCGTTATTCCGAGAGGAACGGCAAATGCTTTTAGTATGGCTTTGGGGATTACCCAACAAATTAACCAACTTAGACGAGCTTGTGAAATAATTTTGGCAGGAAAAACTAGAACCATTGATGCGGCGATCTGCAACAATTTACCTTTAATTCTCTTGGCGGGGATTGGTTACGAAGCGGAAGCGATCGAAAAAGCCGATCGCGAAGCAAAAAATCGCTGGGGTTCTCTGGCTTATATTATGGCAGGCTGGAGACAACTAGATGAACAACAGTTGTTTGAAGCGGAAATTGAAATTGCGGGAGAAATCAGAACTTTCCAGGCAGGAGCAATCACCATTGCCAATGCCGCACCCCCTACCTCCGTCTTAGCTCAGGGAATAGGAGAAGTAATTGTGGATGATGGTCTGTTGGATATTACTATTGCCACTGTGGATAATAAGCTGCAAGGGGTAACTACCATTTTAAGCATGTTGGGGGCTGCTCTAATTAGAACTAATGCCGAGCTAGCCAATGTGGTTCATTTGCGATCGCCCAAAGTAAAAATTGCGGCCTATCCCAGTCAAAAAGTGGTCTTGGATGGGGAAATTATTGGCAATACGCCCCTGGAAATTGAATGTCTCCCCCAAAGTTTGAAGGTATTTGCCCCAGTTACCCAAAACAAAAATGATAAGCAATAATGGCGTTGCTGATTGAAAGCATGACGTGCAAAATACTATAGTTCGTAGTTCGTAGTTTGTTAATTTAGTTTTATGAGAATTGCCATTAAATATATGAAATTTAAGCATAAGATTACTCAATTAAGCATCGCTGGATGTTTGGCATCAGGTCTACTACTTTCGGCGATCTCCCCTTCAGAAACTTCAGCAGAGGTGGTGAACATCGCCCAAGGTCTGGCTCCAGAAGAGGTTAATCTGCGTGCCAAACAAATTATTGTCCGCATCGACGGTGCCAATGTTGGCTCTGGTGCGATCGTGGAACATCAGGGGAGCAACTATACCGTCTTAACTAACTGGCATGTGATGAAGAAACAGGGAAGTTATACCCTTCAGACGATTGATGGTCGAACTCATCAAGTAATCCCCAGTAGCATCAAACAATTGCCAGGACTAGACCTCGCCATACTACAATTTACCACTGACCAAAATTATCAAACTGCCGAATTTGGGGATTCTGGAAGCCTGACGGAAGGACAAATTATCTATTTTGCAGGCTATCCAGGGGAACTCAGACGAGAAGACAATCGTTACTATCGCTTTTTTACGGCAAATATTGTGGGACTTCTGCCAAAATCAACCGAGAATGGCTATTCTCTCATCTATAGTGGAGAAGCTTTCCCTGGCATGAGTGGCGGGCCGGTTTTTAGCCAAGATGGTGTGATGGTCGGGGTTAATGGAGAAGCAAACGTGAATGCTATCTCTGGGGGCACTTCCAACTATGCCATTCCCATTACCAGTTATCAACAGGCGATCGCTAAGTTAAAAACTCCATCCACTGCCCAAACGCCCTCTACAACTACCGTAACTCCTAAACCATCAACTACTACTCCTCCCGCCACTCCCACTACTCCCCCTAAGCCGAGCGTCGTCCAAAAACCAGCAACTCCTACTCAACCGACCTCTCCTGAAAGCCAACCTGTCGAATCCATTGATTCCGACAACGTTTCTTCGGTGCCAACCTTCGGTTCTGGAGGCAGACCGACCCCTAAGACTCCTAAGAATCCTAGCAAGCCAGAAGTAATTGTGGAAGCCAAACCCGCAACCCCTGTTCAGCAGCCAGTTGAGCAACCCTCATCCCCTAGCAAGCCAGAGGTAATCGTGGAAGCTAAACCCAAAACCCCTGTTGAGCAGGTAGAACAGACCCCAACGTCCCCAGCCCAGGAAGAAGAGGTTTTAGTAACTACCGCCAGCCGAAAAATTGCGTTAGTTTCTCCTAAAACTGGTATTGATTACACCAAGCTCCGCGATCTACTTAAAGAGAGTCAATGGTCAGAGGCAGATCTCCATACTTATCAATTGGTAGAACAGATTATCAAGTCGGCTAAAAATGATAATCAACACATCTTTATTGAGCTGAAAACTATTGCGGAATATTCCTGTCCTGATATTAGAACCATCGATTATCTCTGGAAGAAATATAGTAACAATCAATTTGGTTTTAGCCCACAACAGGAAGTATGGCAAAGTGTAAATCAAGATGGTGATTTTTCTGCTCAAACTTGGCGACGTTTTGCCACGGAAGTGGGTTGGAAAGAAGGAGATGTAGCTAGTGCCAGCGGCTATTTACTATACAATCAGTTAAACTTTGAGCCGAATCAATCCCCCGCAGGTCATCTTCCCTGGTGGTTTGCCCTTCCAGACGAAGATCAAAAGGTGATTAAATACTTATTTGCCAGTTGTAATTTTAATCCCACCCCCGCCGAGTTAGAGGCAGAAGCCAAGGCAAATTCTCCCAATACCGCCCAAAACCCGAACAATAATCGTAATACCAAAGAAATTATTAATGGTAATCAATTCAACATCAACAAACCACCAAAATATAAATAATTTTTTATAAACTCCTAAGAAATAAAGAATTTAATATTTAGCGATCGCCAATGAAACATCATCAAATAGCTCTCAAGGTCAAAACTACAGGCAAATCCCTCCATTCGATTACCAATCAAGTGGAACAAGCGGTAACTAAATCCCAGGTGGTAATAGGACTCTGTACCGTTTTTGTGCGCCACACTTCTGCGTCTTTGTTAATTCAGGAAAATGCTGATCCCGACGTCTTAATTGATTTAGAGAATTTCTTTAAACAACTAGTACCTGAAGATCCTGGTCGCTATGTTCATCGAGCAGAGGGGCTAGACGATATGCCCGCTCATATTCGTTCCGCTCTTACCCATACCTCGGAACAGATCCCCATTTCTAGCGGCAGGTTAGTTTTAGGCACCTGGCAAGGAATATACCTCTGGGAACATCGGCAAAGAGGTAGCTATCGAGAGATAATCGTGCATATTAGTGGTGAATCATCTTGAGTCAAAAAACATATCATATAACCTCTGCGACTGAATGGCAGGAAGCTCAGGCGATTGGAGCGTATCAACCCGAAGCATTTGCCCAGGAGCAGTTTATTCACCTTTCCTATGGTCATCAACTCTTAACCGTAGCTCACCGTTTTTATACCGACCAAAAGGGACTTGTTATATTAGTGATCGATTCATCTAGAATAAAAGATGGTCTAATCGAGGAAAATCTGGAAGGGGGTGTTGAATTATATCCTCACTTTTATGGTGTATTGCCCGTTGATGTGGTGATTGAGGCGATCGCTTTTCCTTGTAATCCTGATGGTAGCTTCGATCTGCCGGTCGAATTAAACATTTGAATTATGACTTAAATCATTTATCTAGACGAAGATCGTCTTGCTCATGCGATCGCTTTCCATGGAAAAAGTAAAATCCTGCGGTGTAATCTGCTTCACAAAAACTAAAAAACCATCATTTTTGTTGATGAAGCGATCTTATCGTTATGATTTGCCCAAGGGTCATATTGAACCAGGAGAGACAGAATTGCAGTGCGCTTTACGAGAATTATTTGAAGAGACGGGAATTAGCAGAAAACAAGTTTGTTTGGAATTGGATTTTCGTTTTCGGACAATTTATTATCCTCGTTATCGACGGTTTGGCGGGGAAAAAGTAGAGAAGTCGTTAGTGATTTTTTTTGGTTGGGTCAGTGAAGAATTGGAGATTGTGATGACCGAACACAGCTCTTCTGAGTGGATTGAGTGGAATCCGCCTCACTATTTTCATAATCGCATTATTGACGAGTTGTTGGTGGAAATTGAGCAAAAATTGCTGCTTGAGAGCTAGAAATTTAATCTCCTAGCCTCCAGAATTGGAGGAGAAAAGAAAAGAAATTTAAAATCTCAGATAATGCATTAGTTGGGAGGTTAAATTGCTATCCAAGTTGAGACGAGATGATAAATCAACTAGGTTGAGATACTTTCCCTGTTGTTGTCGTTGGCAGACAATCTCTTGGGCTAAGCCTCTGGATAGTTCAGGAATAGCCGCCAATTCCTCCATCGAGGCGCTGTTAATATTCGTTTTGACTGGACTAAGAGAGCTGAGACGATCATAATAAGCAAAAGCTAACACTGGTTCATAGGGTTCCAAGTGGTGTAATGCTACACCGATCGCCGCCGCAATATCCTCTAAACAGACGAACTGTACCCCCATTCTCCCTAGCTCTACCAGCGATCGCGCCTGACGGATCGAAAACCCTGGTAGTCGCAGCCAATCATCCACCGTGGCTAAATTAGCATCGATTTTAATCCCTAATTCCGCTGCGATCGCAATTTCGGTTAAAGACTGAAAACGGTAGAAAGGATCGTTGGCTATTTTTTTCCTAATGCCAATTTGAGGCAGCTTAAACATGATTACTGATTACTGATTCTCAAAAATAACTTTGTGGTAAGTAGTTTAATTCCGCTGAAACTGTATTACCCATTACTCATTACCCATTACCCATTACTCATTACCCATTACTCATTAGCCATTACCCATTACCTTTGCTCAAGCAATTTGTTCTAAAAGCTGGCGACGTTTTTGTTCAAATTCATATTCTGTAACTAAACCGTCTGCTCTTAGCTGATCCAGTTCCCGCATCGCTTCGGCGATCGCTTTAACCTGGGGTGCCGAACTCAAATTAAGGTTATGCTGACTATGCCCATTGAACTGACGCTCAAACTGTTCCAAATCCTGTACCAGATACCAGACTGCATCAATTGCGGAGGCAATACGGGCGATGGGGGTAGACCACAAAAGAAGGTAAATAATGCCCCAGACTGGCTGACCTAAATAGAGCTTATGCAGTCCCACAACCGGGCTGACAGTACCCAATAGCGCCAAGGCGACAGCAAAACGACGCTCTTTATGGTGTTTAAAAAGTTGATCTAGTACAGACATCCCAGCTTTGATTATGCTCAATAATTGAGTTCACTCTAGCTTATTTTTTGGGAGAATTAACAAAGATCGCAAATTAAGTAAA